>NZ_NCAS01000111.1:0-1110 GCF_002255515.1 Acidiphilium sp. 20-67-58
GCGGGCCTCCTCCATCGTCATCCAGCGGGCATGACCATGATTGTCGGTTGGGGCACGGATCGGCGCATCGACGGGCTTTGTCGGGGCGTGATCGCGGCGCAGTGACCAGCCGGTGACGCGCCGGCCGCGCACAAGCTGAACGACGCCGGCGAGGAAGGGGATCGCGAAGGCCGGGACGCCGCTGATGACCAGCCAGACCCGCACGGTAGGATCTCCGCTGGCCTCGAAAAGATAGAGCCACCATTGCCAGAACGGATGCTGGAAATGCCAGAACAGTCCGGTCCCAATGAGGAAGATCATCGTGGCGAGGACGGTGAAGAACACCAGGCCGAGCACCAGCCCGACGAGGAGCCGCATCACGCCGCGCCAGGTCATCATGCGGCCCGCAAGAGGGCGGCGGCTGTTTCGCCGCGTCTGGCTGCGTCCGGGCCAAACCAGACCTTGCCGATCCGGTAGGTGCTGCCAGAGGTCTCAAACGGGATGATGAGATCGACAGCCGCCGCGAGCAGATCGCAAAGCGTGGCGTCATCGAAGCCAGCCCCCTTGGGGGAGCCCTTGATGAGTGAAAACAGCTTTTTGAATGCCTGGGCCGGGTTGGCACCGTGAATGGTGGTGATCGAGCCCGGATGCCCGGAAACCACCTCGTTTACATAGGTCCATGCCGCATCATCGCGCAGCTCTTGCAGGAGCACCCGATCCGGCCGCATGCGCAAGCTGGCCTGCAATAGCGCCTCGGCGTCGATTTTCGCGGTGGAAAGGCCGTCTTTCGAGTAGAGCAGCCGAACATGATTCGGTTGCGGGATCACCAGCTCCGCCGTGTCCTCGATGGTGATGATCCGCTCCGCCAGGGGGATCGCCGAGATCAGCGTTTTGCTCATCGTGGTTTTGCCGGAGCCGGTGGCACCACAGAGGAGGATGGTCATGCGGCAGCGCACGGCCGCCGCAAGGAAGCCCTCAAGATCGCCGGAATCGTAGTAGTCCAGGGCTTCCGCGAAATTCCGGGTGTCCCGTTTTTCCGCCCAGCTGTTCCACCCGTCCGACTGATACCGGGAGGTGACGGAGGAGAGCGGCGCGACCGTCGAGCCTGGCCGGCGGATTGTCAGGCTGACC
>NZ_NCAS01000022.1:0-57177 GCF_002255515.1 Acidiphilium sp. 20-67-58
GAACGCGCCCGGCGGGATGAGGCGCTCGAGGCGGATATCCGGCGCGTGTTCGCGGAGAATTTCGAGGTCTACGGTGCGCGCAAGGTCTGGCGGCAGTTGGACAGTTGGTTTTATAAAGTCATTTTATATCAATATCTTATTTGCCCGCTTGCGGGTGTTACCACTACATTTTCGGAGTGTTGGGTCGGCGGTGCGTGGCCGCGGCTTCAGTCTGCGGCGTGTTCGCTGATGTTGTGGGGCAGCGCGATGCCGGCGGCCTTGAAGACATTGCCGACCTGGCCGGTGACGTGGGTCCTCGTGGTGATGACCTTACCGCCCTTTTCGATGGTTGCCTGCTGGAGCCTGTCGAGATCGTTCAGCAACGGCTGCCATTCGGGCTGGAAGCCCCTGGCGCCACAAAGGCGGTTCAGTTCCTTGGCGAGGGTCAGGGCCAGGAAGGAGCAGAACACATGGCCGCGGATCGCGGCATCGGCCTGGTGAAAGGCCGGCCTTGTGTCGAAGCTGGCCTTGGCGGCACGGAACAGGGCCTCGACCTCGAGCAGGTCGCGGTAACGGATCACGGCCTGCAACGGCGTGACCCTTGCATTGGTCCTGAGCACGCTGACGCCATCGAAGCGGGCCTCCTCGGCCAGCTTGCTGGTGTCGATCTCGAAGGCGTTGCCGCGGCTCCTGAGATAACGTCGGTAGGCCGAGTTGCCGACCAGTGCCTTGTCGCCCTTCTTCAGCTGGGCCTGCAGCCCGTCGATGATGGCCTGCCGGTCCTCCCTGTCCTTTCTCGCCTCGGCCTCATTGACCGTGACGATGTAGCGCTGGGCCGCCTTGCCCCTGCCCACGCGCAGTTCCTTCACCCACAGTTGGGTGTCGCCATGCTGGCGATCGAGCACGAGCGGGACCATCGCGGCCTTGTCGTTCAGCACGACGTCGCGGATCACCCGGCTGGAGCGCTCGCGGGCGCCGAGGATGTATTCCATCCCCAGCGCTTCCAGTGCCGCGATGGTATCGGCACTGATCATGCCGCGGTCGGCGACCACGCAGGCGCGGGTGATGCCGAAGCGCTCGCGCAGGCGCGTGACCACCGGCATCAGGATCTTCACGTCGGCGGTGTTGCCCGGCACCATCTCGGTGCAGATCGGCCGCCCTTCGGCATCGATCACCAGGGCCAGGATCATCTGCGCGAGGTCGGGGCGGTAGTCCTTCGAATGGCCACGCCGGCCCAGCGTCTCGCCGCCCTCGCCGTAGAAGGAGAGAGAGGTCGTATCCATGAACACCAGGCTCAGATCGGTGAACAGGTCGCGCCGGCGTTCGAAGAGTTGCTCCTCGATCACGTCCTTGACGCACCGCGGTGCGAGGGCGCCAGCTTGCCTGTCGCCGAGTTCCTCGCCGAGCCAGGCCATCGCGCGACAGAAGTGGTGCAGCGCCAGATCCTCCACGCCATCGATGGCGTAGCTCTGCATCCAGTCGACACAGGAGCGGTCGGAGCCTGAGACGAACAGCCGGTGCAGTGTGGCGACGAAGACGGCGCGCTCGACGGCAAAGCCAAACTGGCGGCCCTCGAGAAGATTGTTCAGGACCGCGCCGATCCCGAGCCGGTCCCAGAGGCGGCCGAACAGCAGCGGACCGCCGATCCTGTGGGCGGCGATCCGGCCGGCATCGATATCGGAGAGGATGATGGAACGTTCGGCGTGCCGCGCGATCGAGGCGACGAGCCTGTCGAGTTCGCCGGACGCGGCGAGGACATCCTTGCGGCCAAGGGATTTGATCGTGCGCTGGCGAACAGATTTGCCCTCGCGGACACTCTCGACGAGGTAGAGATAGCTGTGACCGCGGGCGACTCTCTCGACGACGAACATACAGGTGTTGTTACGCCAACTCTGCCGTCGATTGAACCAAAAACTGCCACTCAGCCGAAAATGTTGTTACTACACATTTTCCGCGCACAAACGCCACGCATTATAAATCAATGACTTGCAGCCAACCGTTCCCCATCCGTTCTCATACCACCGTCCAACTCGGGTCAGAGTCCATTTCGAATCGGACAGTCAAAGAGCGAGGCGCCTCAGCAAGAACACGCTGGAGGCGGCGTAGAGGAAGGCCTCGACACTCTCGATGGTGGCTTCGAAATACTTTGCCAGCCGCCTGTTGCGATTGATCCAGGCGAAGAACCTTTCGACCACCCAGCGTCGAGCGATGACGGCGAAGCCGACCTGGTTGTCGGCCTTGCGCACCACCTTGATGCGGATTGGGCTGGCATTCGCGACCCGAGTGCCGGCATAGCCGCCATCTGCGTAGCCCAGCGCCACGAACGGCCAACTCGCACGCGACACACGGAGCAGCGGCACAGCCCCGTCACGATCCTGAATGGCCGCCGAATGTGCCTGCAGCTTGAGCGCCCGGCCGTCTGTATCGACCATGGCGTGCCGCTTGCGCCCCTTGATCTTCTTGATCTTCTTGCCCGCATTGTATCCCCGGGGGCCGCCACTCTCTGTCGTCTTGATGCTCTGACTGTCGATCACGGCCGCCGTCGGACTGGCCTCCCGACCCGCCCTCTCGCGGTCGCGGCGATAGGCCGTGGGCCATGACGGAAAATCCTTCGGCAGCAGGCTCCAGGCAATACCGCCTCGCAGGACGTAGAAGATCGCGTTGACAATCTCGCGCATCTCCCAGCTCTCCCACTTCCGATGCCGGCCGCATCGGCTCGGCGCGGGCAGGAACGGCGACAGCAGCAGCCATTCCGCGTCGGTCACGTCACTTCCATAGCGTAGCCCCGTGCGGCTATGCTGCGCGCGGGGGTTGGCGTCCACATGGTGTCTCCGGCAAGGCTTCGAACACCTGCCCGGAATCACATCCGGCACAACCATCCAACCCCTCATCAAAAGGGGATATGGTAGTTGCCAAACCCACCACAAGATTTTGTGAGGTGGAAGATACGTCATTTTTGTTGCCCCATCGACATGCGTAACGGATGATGCCTTCCGCAAGCGGATGGGAGGAAGATGTGCAAAAACAAATCGGAATAGGCATTCAAGTTTCTCACGATGGTCAGAAAGTAAATATTTCTATAACGGAGGGAAATCAGCCTTTAGCTCACGCAATTTTAGAAATACCGGAATTAGAACAATTGATCGAAGGGCTTTCTGTTGCACGCAGTAAAATGGCAGACCCGGTTCCCAATGAAATTGAACCGTCTGGAATTACTAAAGCCATTGACGATCCAATTTGGCGTACACGTTTACCTAAGAATGCTCCCAACCCGGGCGTGCTTCTCCTGCTCCGCCACCCCGGACTCGGATGGTTATCTGCTTTTTTTCCGCAGCACGAGGCAGCCAATCTAGGTCAATCTCTTGTTCAGTTGTCGAGTGCGCAGCCGCAATAGAAAATTGCGCATTGTTTGAATTGCACATTTATTTCTCCAAACATGAAAAACCCCGGATCAGTCCGGGGTTTTTTCGGTTTCGGCTTTTGAAGTCGGCTTCGATTTGTGTTTCACAAGTTTTCCAAGTTTCTCGTCGAAGCGCGCTTCATCTTCATCGCACCCTAGGTTGCGGGCGGCTTCTTTGAAGCGGTCGATTTGATCATCCGGCTTCATTGTTGTTTTCTTCGAAGAGTGGGCCAAGCGGCGCTCCTTTGGTTGGCTTGCATATCTTCAAGGGCGATCCATCTGCCCCGACAATCTGGCCATCCAGATCGAGAAGCTTTCCATCAAACGAATGGAGCTCTGACGCCTTAGCGCGCTGCGCCGATGCGAGATGCACGGTATCTGCTGGCTTCAAGGTAACGACGCCGGAAGTTTTCATAGACTGCGCACGGCGCCCGATAGATAAATCAACAGGAACTATTAGGATATAGCTACGCTCAAAGAATGCTGGTAAATTATCTATTGGGCTAGTAACTACTTCCGGGCTCTTGCAGACTTCAGCCAATGTAAATGCCGAAGTGACAATCTCGATTTTTCCTTTGCGGGCCGCGTCAAGAACATTTAGGCACATACTGTAGCGATTTTCTATGGTGCCATCTTTTAGTTTAATATCTTTTTCTTCTGCAATATATGCAATCCACGCACATGCGTCCCAATATATTCTTTGAATTTTAGCCATCGTTTCGAATAGCCTCCAAATATTCGGAAGCCTCAAGTCCTTTGGTAAAACCGGGATCGACTATATTCTGATGGTCAGGTAGCTCTTCGTCTGGTGGAAATACATGCACACCCTCCACTTCGACGCCGCCAAATTCTTCATAGTCCTTGTAGGAGATGAGGCCGTGTACAGAAACCCTCATACCCTTTAGGACTTCCATAATCTCGTAATGACCGATCCGGTCTAGCGCGCCCCGATGGGCCACGCACTTTACCACTTGGCCATCCAATCGAGCGCGCAACCAAACCACGGGCCGACCATAGCCGTCTAATTCAACTCTGGTAATCGTCCCTTCCACGGAACCAATTTCGCGATGGGGCACGGCGCCTTGGGGCCTCGCACTTAGGATTGCGCGACTAGCGTTGGCGGCGAAGCTTCTCGTGATATCTACCGTGAGGGATTGGTCATAGCCAGACACATCTATAGAAGTATCAGCCAATCCGTTTGTAACTCTATCAAATATTCGCTCAATACGACTTACCAAATTATCAGAAAAGTGAGCCGGGCGCTCGCCTGTTTTTGCTATTTCCTTTACGCCCCTAGTAGTAGACATGATCACTTGTGCAGCACGCCGATCAATGTTCATGGCATGCTCTCTAGGAAACGGCGTAATTTCGAAAGAAAGGGGAGAGTTCTTGCTGGCATCCGTAACTCGCCAGATGATTTCTCGTTTCCCCCCTGTGGAAATCGACTCTTCAACACCGCACAGAATTGCGACAAAGTCCTGAATTTGAGCAAGCAGGTCCTCTACCGTCGGCGCATCTTCGCCGTCGATTTCAGTCCCGCGTACTGTGATCTTAATCGGGCTTGCCAAAATCTGCGCCTCCGGCGCAGATTCTACGCCCTGATCCGATGGACTACAACGACCAATGAGTTGACCTATAGGTCAGCCGCTTGCCGATGATACCGCTGAGTGCATTTTCCGTCCGCTGCGCATCGTCCACACCCAACCGAATGCGGTTGTTGTAACGGAAATCGAACTCCGCCACATACCGATGCAGATGCTTCTCAGCGCAATGCTGGTAGATGCCCTTCATGCCGCGCTTGAACACGCTGTAGTAGCCTTCCACCGTGTTGGTGTGAGTCTCTCCCACAACATATTCGCCGGAACCGTGGCGGGTGAAGCCATGCGCCGCAAAGTGCTTGGCAAGATGCGTATACTGGCCGGCCTCGTCCGTCATCACTCGCGTCCCCGGCTGCACATTCGCCTTGATAATCGGCAGCAGGTCACTCGCCTTTGTGCCGTCCACATGGAAGGAGCGAGCAGAACCGCCGCGCTGCACCAGCGTCAGAACTGCATGCTTGTGAGCATAGCCGCGAGCGTTTTTCGGCTTTTCGCCTTTCTTGCCGATGTATGTCTCATCGATCTCCACAACGGCGCCGTCGCCACCCATCGGCGGCAAGTTACCGTTGATCATCGCTTCACGAAGGCGGTGCGACATGAACCAAGCAGTCTTGACCGTGACGCCAAGAACGCGGGCAAGCTGGTTGCTGCTGATGCCCTTTTTGCTGGCGCACATCAGATAAGCCGCCTGAAGCCACATGTGCAGCTTGATGTGGCTGGACTCGAAGACGGTGCCAACCGTCACGCGAGACTGCTTGCGGCAGGCGTAGCACTTGTAGAGGCCCGGACGCGTAGCCTTACCCTGAAGGCGCCGCATCCGATCCATAGAACCACAGTGCGGGCAAACCGGACCATGCGGCCAAACGATGCTTTCAAGCTTTTCGTAAGCCGCTTCTTCGTCCTGAAAGAAAGTCTGGTTAAGCACGCTCGCCATGATCGGTCTCCGATGATTAAGCACGCTCGCCATGATCGGTCTCCGATGATGGCTTCACACTATATCATGGGTGTGGGTTTGGCAAGTATAATATCCCCCATCAAAAACGTTCCCGTTCCATTTCGAAATGGTCTCTCATAAAAATCGAAAATTTCCTAAAAAAAGATCCGGAATCTCGGGTTTATTGGGGTAATCGATAACCGTTGGAAATATTTCTGTGCTTGGCAGAAATTCATATGACCGCCGGCGCACAAGCGTGATTTCGAGAACATCAGGTACAGGTATACCAAGAACATTGTGCATCGGGCGATAGTTATTGCCATGAACATGAATCGCGATATGAGTCTGACGCAGATGACGGAACACTGCGGCGGCCATCTCCGCGAAAATTGGACGTGTCAGTTGACCTAAATTATGAAACTCAATGCAGATTTGGTTAAAATGGGCGAGGTCTTCCGGTGTCATTAGCGGAATAGCACCCCATTCAGAGCCTTCGATATCCATCTTGAGGATGAGGTCTTCCCTCCGCCGCAGGTTATGAGTTTCCAGAACCTCGGTGACTGACTGAAATCCTTCCCGCGACGGTAGCCGATCACTAATACCGATCCGGTGAAATCGGAATCGCTCGTGTGAGATCGGTGGGCCAGTTATTGTGTGATCGTATTGAAGAACGTCATACCCACGTTCAGCGAGGGCAAGATCAAAGCTGACGTTGTCACCCACTCCAAGCGAGAGACAAATGCCCGCCGGAGCTAGGTGGTCAAGCACGACATAGCCCCCATCACCTTCATCCCCAAGCCTGATCTTGCTACGGCCAACCACGGCCGACGGCGTCAAAAGTGACAAGATCAGTCGAATTTCGATCGGACTCATGCATCAACGCCCTTTTGGCTTAAGAAAACAATTTAACGAAACCAGTTCATGCAGTCGCAGAATTATATTTTGCGGTGGCCGCCGTGTTCGCTACAGCCTCGCTGCCGAGCGACCGGATCTTGGCCATGTGAATCTCGACCATCCCAACGGATATATTGGTGTGTTGGCTGCCGGTAACTCTAATTTCGATATCGTTACGCGCGGTATCGAGATGGAACGGAATTCGTGCAAGGACACCATTCTTTTCCTGAACCGACGCAGTAATGCGGGCGCGGCCTAGCAACTTCTCTCCACTGCAGCAGAAAATCAGCGCCTCTACGCCTCCGGTGCCGTCCACCTCCATTTCGCCAAGAATGATGACCTCAAATGCTCCAGCAGACAGCGACCCAAACCGCCCGGCGACAAGCGGCTCAGCGCGCCGATTACCGACGATACGCGTTCCAACGCGAACCCCACCGCCGCCATCGAGGCGCGGATCAGACCCCCAGAAGCGAGCGATAAGCCCACTCTCCGGCTGAGGCCGCCAGATATCATGCCATTGCCCGTGAAGGACGCAGTCGAGCATCTTGCGCACACTTTCAGACCAGGTGAGCCAAGGCATCCGCTCCGGACGTGGCTCGTCCCCCGCCGCACGACAGTCAATCCATGAGCAGATCGCGGCGGCAAGACTCTCGGCGTCATCGCCGGAAAAATAAGCAGCGTGCTCACCCGCAACCTCTCGGAATACTGGCAGGTCGCGCGCCAGAATTGGCAATCCCCGCATCGCTGCCTCGATCAGTGGCAATCCGAACCCTTCATTCAGGCTTGCTGCAATCAAGCAATTACAATTTTGGTACGCCGCTTCCAGATCATCATCTCCTGCACAATCGAACCACAGGAGGCGTCGGCCCACCTCGGCATGCCCGCGCAGGCGCTGCGCCAGCGCCTCTGTCTTCCATCCTGGCTTGCCGATGATCACGAGACGGGCATCAAGACCGGCTGCCCAGAGGCGTTCGAATGCGTCAAGAGTCTGCGCGTGGCCTTTGCGCGGCTCGATTGTGCCAACCATCAGGAATGATGGAATGCTGTCAGTCGTCCACTCATGGAATACGATGTCCGCGCCGCGGCTCCTACTCGATAGCGGGGTGCCCAGATCAGCGCCGAGATGTGCCCAGCCGAGTTTCACCTCATGTGTTAGAGGTCCGCCGAACAGAGTTAACCATTCGCGAAGATCGTTCATTACTGAGCGAGAGATCGCGAGCAGCCCGTCAGCACGCGCAATGGTCTCAAGCCATCGCGCATGATGGTAGCTGACAGCGGGAAAAGTCGATTCCGGCATGATCAGCGGCAGTAGATCATAAACCGTGAAGACGACGCGAACGCCATCTCGCTGCCAAGACACGAACTGATCGCGCTGTTGCGGAACGATCTGAGCCTGCCAATCGAGCCCCCAGAAAACATCGCCCGCCGCCACGTCCACCGGGTCGTCACAGGGCGCCCCTGATCGATAGCCGAGAAACCCGGTAGTAAAGCGCCGCGCGTAGAGGTAGCCGTGCGATGTACCGGCATAGACCGGCTCAACCCGGTACCCCTCCGGCTCGTTGGACAGCAGTTCGACCAAAACACTGCGTACTACTCGCGGAATACCAGTCTTCTTGTCGAAACGGACGAGTTCGGAAACATCGACGAGCAACTGCCGCGGCCGGATCTTGCCGGCTTCCGGCTTCATACTCCTGCCGCCGGTTGCGGCCCGTCGTCCGCTTGCATCCAAACCCGCGAGCAGCGGCGACAGAGCGAACGCACACATGTCAGCGCCGGTATCAGTGCTCGACGGCGGACAAAAGTGAGTCGGCAAGCGACGCGAAGTCGACCTTCCGGCCTGATCGCAGTGCTTGCTCCCTCATTTTCCCGCGGTCAACGCCGTTCAACTCCATCGCTTCGATCATCACACGCAGCAGATCCTCTGTATCGCCGGCGTGGTAGACAAGGACATCCTTGCCTGGCCTGACCACGTCTAGAAGCGCAGGCAGACTTGGCACTATGGCTGGCCGGCCAAATCCCAGAGCCAGCGAGAGAGCACCTGAAGTCAGGACATTCAGGTAGGGCAGCACTGCAAAATCCGCTGCACGTAAGACGTATTGCACCACAGCATCGTCGATAAAGCGTGGGATCAGTCGAATGCCGAATTCTGGTTCCAGGAATCTTTGCTCGAAATAGCTACCTATACGCCCGGCCATAACCAGACGCGCGTCGGGATACAGCGCATTCAGGGCAATGAAACTTTCATATAGGCCGCCGATGTCTCTATCGCCCCGATTGGCCCCGATAAAGGCGAATACCGTTTCCGCCGGACCAAATCCAAAGTAGCGGCGCGCGGCAGCATCAGTGATGTCATCCGGATAGGCGGGCACGATATCCGGATGCGGTACCATCACGATCCGTTCCTCCGGCGCGCCAAGACTGAGCGCCAAGTCAACCCCGGTGAGACAGTGCACATGCAGGACATCGGCAAGCCTCGCGAGACCGCGCCGCAGAGCCAGCGAAAGCGAAGGAAAGCGATCCTCGTGCGGAGCAGCATTATGCATTGTCCATACCAAAAGCCCACCGCGCATACGCAACACGGCAAGCCGGTCAAGACTGTCCGCGATAACCGCCGCAGCTTCGGCCTCACTGCCTGCATCGGCATAAAGCGCGTCTTCCCAGTGGAGATGGAACACGGTCCGATGCTTTGCGGCAGCATCGACAGCCATACCAATTGTCCCGGGAGAAACCTCTACCCGTCCCGACAAGGCATCTGCCAGAAGGGTCTGATACGGCATGCTTCCCCGATAGTCGGGGAAAAAAAGCCAGACATCAACACAATTCTTGGAGTTGACGGACCGGACCGCAGTCGAGGCATGAACATCGCTCATGCCTTACCGTACCCGTATTTCCCTGATATTTCGTTAATTCCGT
Source organism: Acidiphilium sp. 20-67-58 (assembly GCF_002255515.1). Taxonomy (NCBI): domain Bacteria; kingdom Pseudomonadati; phylum Pseudomonadota; class Alphaproteobacteria; order Acetobacterales; family Acidocellaceae; genus Acidiphilium; species Acidiphilium sp. 20-67-58. Next base: position 9,719 of record NZ_NCAS01000022.1, read on the forward strand.
GCAGGACGCGCGCAGATATGAACTTGCCAGCCTATATCGCCGCGCCCACTCAGACCACCCCGAGTGCCACGAGCGCTGGAACCACAAGGGCGGTCGCCAGCGCCGTCAGGCCGACACCGAGCGCAGCGTAGGCGCCAGCTTCCGGATCACGCGCGACTGCCTCGGCGGCCCCGATCCCGCTGCCTGCCACACCCGCAGCAAGGCCGAAGGCTCGATGATCCTCGATTCCGAACCAACCCAACAGCGGACGCGCTGCAATCGCAACAATCACTCCGCCGGCGATCGCAAACACCGCCGCAAGCGAAGGGGAGGCACCGATCTCTTGCGCAACCACCATCGCGATCGGCGTTGTTGCCGCTTTTGGCGCCATTGCCAAACCTAACACACTGGTTCCACCTAAAACTTTCAAAACCAGCGGGCCAGAAATTGCCGCGGTCAGTGCGCCGGAGGTGAGAGAGACGAAAATTGCCGCACTATCGCGTATGATCGCGCTCAAATTACGCGCGAGTGGCACACCGAGCGCGACCGTCGCGGGTCCGAGCAGCCAGGCCAATGGCTCCGATCCGCGTGCATAGGTCGGATAAGGCACACGCCCAGCTGCCAACCCGGCCATTATGACTAAGATCGTCAAAAGAGTTGGGTTCAGCGCCGGGTGTTCCACCCGACGCGTCATCCATAGCGCCGCCTCAAAAATCAGCATAGTGGCGGCGGTAAACCCAAATTCGGGCAACATACCGTGAAGCACCTCACTCATGGCCGCAGACCACCTGCAACACGGCGCGTCGCGAACGGGCCTGCAACCCAAGCACCAGCTGCATTGTCAGCCCCGTCACCACGAGTGCGAGCAGCGAGGAGACGATCAGAGCCGTCACTACCGCTGGCCAAGCCCCCCGCAGCGGGCCGAAGCTGGTCATCACCCCCACGCCTGCAGGCACGAAGAACAGCGCATAGCGGCGCATTAGCAGCGTTCCCGCCTCACTAGCTGCCACCGCAACTCGCCCGCGATGCGCCGTGAGCAACGCCGCCAGAACCACCATGCCCATCAGCGCTCCCGGCAACCGCACCGGCAGCAGCGGCGCGAGGGCGCCGCCCACCTCAAGGCAAGCTAACATGACGAGAAACCCGAATATGAGGCGACCCGCCCGCCGCGCAGCAGGCACCAGCCCTTCCGTTCGAACCTCAGCAATCCGGCGCATCTCTCTCTCCTCATCACCCAATCCTATTTGCGCCTATCGTTGCCCATGCTGTAGAAGCAGAAATCACAATTCATTTTTGCGCTGTGAGCACAAGCAAGCCGAATGGACGAACTCGCCCGACTCCGCGCCTTCGTTCGTGCCGCCGAACTTGGCAGCTTCTCCGGCGCCGCACGCGAGGCCCGACTGCCGCCGTCTTCGGTTTCACGCGCCATTGCCTCTCTTGAAGGCGAACTCGGCGCTGCGTTGTTCAACCGCTCCACCCGCAAGCTGCATCTCACCGAGGTAGGTTTCGCCTTTCTCGAACGCGCCCGCCGTGTGCTTGCCGAACTCGACGAAGCCCGCGCCGTCGCCGCCGATCTCAACGCCCGGCCACAGGGCCTGCTGCGCCTCAACGTGCCATCCGCCTTCGGCCGGTTGCATGTCATGCCGTTTCTGCCGGGCTTCGCAGCTGCCTGGCCCGACATCCGCATCGACCTCACCCTTAGCGATACGGTGGTCGACATCATCGAATCGGGTACGGATCTCGCCATCCGCATCGGCGCGCTGGAGGAAAGCCGGCTGATCGCCCGCAAGCTCGCGCCGCACCGCCGGGTGCTCTGCGCCTCCCCCGCCCTGCTCGCCCGGTACGATCGGATCGGCAGTCCCGACGATCTCGTCCGCCTGCCGCATCTCCTCTTCGCCTTGCAACCACACAACCGCTGGCTGCTGACCGACCCGGCGGGACAACGGCACGACATACCGCTCACCGGCCGTATTCGCCTGAATGACACTGAAGCCCTGCTCGCCGCGGCCCGGGCGGGGCTTGGGGCGGCCCTGCTACCGGGCTGGATCGCCGGTACCGCGTTGCGCACGGGCGAACTGGTCCGCCTGCTGCCCGATCATCAGGCGATGTTCTGGCCTGGCGAGCGCTTCATCTGGGCGGTTTATCCACCCAAGCGGGTGGTCCCACCCAAGGTGCGTGCTTTCATCGACGGTTTTGCTGCCCATCTCGGCACGCCGCCCTATTGGGAACGCGACGCCAGAACGACCTGAACCACCTGCCGGCACCTATTGCTTCGCGCTCTCATGGTTGCCAGAACAACCATCAGGGCTGTCAGGAGAGCTGAACGTGTTGAAAATCGCGATCATTGGCGGCGGTTATGTCGGTCTGGTTTCGGCGGCCTGTTTCGCCGAATTCGGTGTGAGCGTGATGGTCGCGGAAACCGATCCAGGACGGCTCGGCCGGCTGCATCGCGGCGAGATCCCGATCTATGAACCTGGGCTCGATCCGCTGGTGGCGCGCAACCGCGCCGCTGGCCGGCTTGGATTCACCGGCAATATCGAAGAGGCTATCGCGGGGGCCGAGGCTGTTTTCATCGCGGTGGGCACACCCGCCCGTCGCGGCGGCGGCCATGCCGACCTGTCTTATGTGTTCGCAGCTACCGAGCAGGTATTGGCGGCACTCGACCATTCAACCGTATTGGTCACCAAATCCACCGTCCCGGTTGGCACCGGCCGCCGACTTGCCGCCCTCGCTGCCGCCCGCCGCCCCGACCTCTCGATCGACGTCGCCTCGAATCCCGAATTCCTGCGCGAGGGCAGCGCGATCGGTGATTTCATGCGGCCGGACCGCGTTGTCGTCGGCGCCGAGACCGAGCGCGCCCGCGAGGTGCTGCGCGCGCTCTACCGCCCGCTGAACCTGATCGAGACGCCAATCCTGATCACCACCCTCGAGACCGCCGAACTCATCAAATACGCCGCCAACGCCTTCCTTGCGATGAAGGTTACCTTCATCAACGAGATGGCCGATCTGTGCGAGGCAGTAGGGGCGGATGTGCACGGGGTTGCCCGCGGCATGGGGCTCGACCGGCGGATCGGCGCCAAATTCCTTCATCCCGGCCCCGGCTTCGGCGGCTCCTGCTTCCCGAAGGACACGCTGGCCCTCGCCCGCATCGCGCAGGACGCCCGCGCCCCCTCCCGGCTGACCGAAGCGGTGGTGGCGGTGAACGAGGCACGCAAGGCCGGCCTCGGACGGCGCATCCTGGATGCCGCCGGTGGCTCGGTGCGCGGCATGCGCATTGCCGTGCTCGGCCTGGCCTTCAAGCCCGAAACCGACGATATGCGGGACTCGCCCGCCATTCCCACAATCGAAGCACTGGCAGATGACGGCGGCGAAATCATCGCCTATGATCCGGCAGCGATGGATGCGGCGAAAGCGCTGCTGCCAGACTGTGTAAGCTACGCCGAAACCGCCACTACGGCGATCGACGGCGCCGCGATCCTGGTTGTGCTGACCGAGTGGAACGAATTCCGTGCCCTCTCGCCAGAGTGGCTGGCTGCGCGGATGCAGGGACGACTGATTGTCGACCTGCGAAATATTTTTGACCCGGAGGCAATTCGTGCCGCCGGCTTTGTTTATCACGGCGTGGGCCGTGGCGGCGTTTCACATTTTGCCGCCGGTCCGGAATTTGAGCAGGACAGGGAGTATTTTGATGAGTGAATTAATTGCCGCGGCCCCTGCCGCAGGCGCGCAGCCGGAAATCGCAATGGCTGGCGCCTATCCGGATTTTGCAAACCCCGAGTTGCTTGCTGCCATCCCCCTCGATGCGCGAACCGTGATCGATGTCGGCTGCAGTGGCGGCGCGCTCGGCGCCGCCTATTTGCGGCTCAACCCACGTGCCCGCGTCCTCGGTGTCGATGCCGACGCAACAGCACTCGAACTGGCCCGGACACGGCTGACCGAGGTTGCTCTCTGCGACATTGAGACGGATGATTTTCCTTTCGACCTGTCCGGTGGCGTCGACGTCCTGGTCTATGGCGACGTGCTCGAACACATGGCCGATCCCTGGGCGGTGCTATCCCGGCATCTCCGCCACCTGAACCCAGGTGGATCGGTGATCGTCTGCTTTCCCAATGTGGAGCACTGGAGCATCGTCTATCGCCTGTTCACCGGCCAATTCGACTACGATCATCACGGCCTGCTCGATCGCACCCATCTGCGCTTCTTCACCGCCCGCAGCATGCGGGCCCTGCTCGAACAGGTAGGGCTGACCCCGTGCGATGTCCGCTCCCGCCCGAGCGACCAGGGGCCGGCATCCCGCTTCGTCGAGGCCATCACCCCCGCCCTCGCAGCTCTCGGCATTGCCCCGTCCGAATATCTCGACCGCGCCACACCTGTGCAGTTCATCTGGCGGGCCAGCCGCAACCCGCGCGAGCGCCTCGTGGTGATCTCCACAATGCTGCCGCCGCAAGGCGGGGTCTCCGATGTACGAGTGCTTGAACCGGCCGCAGCCCTTGCGTCCGATCCCACCGTTTTCAGTGCGGTGCGGGAAGAGGCCGAGATCGCCCGCGTCATCGACGGCTCACCGCACATCGCCGTGCTGCATCGCCCGCTCCTGGTGGGCGATGCCGGCCGCGCCCGCGTCCGCGCGCTGATCGATCGCGGCTTCCTCGTTGTTACCGAGTTCGACGATCACCCTGATTTCCTTGCTGCCCGCGGCATCGACGTGAATGACCTGCTCACATTCACCGGTGTCCACGCGATCCAGACCAGCACCGAACCTCTCGCGACCACCCTGTCCGCATGGAATTCCGAGATCGCGGTCTTTCCCAACGCGATCCGCGACCTTGAGCCGCCCGCAAATTTCGCCAACCCCGACCGCCTGACCATGTTTTTCGGCGCGCTCAACCGCGAAGAGGACTGGGCGCCGTTTATCCCGGTGCTCAACGAAGTGCTGCGCGCCGTGGGCCCCCGCCTGCACATACACGTCATGCACGACCGCGGTTTCTTCGATGCCCTGGAAACACCGCATAAGGACTTCGTGCCGATCTCCGACTACGTAACCTACCGCAAGCACCTCTCCGGTTGCGAGATCAGCTTCATGCCGCTGGCAGACACGACGTTCAACCGCGGCAAGTCCGATCTCAAATTCATCGAAGCAGCCGCCGCCCGCGTGATTCCCCTCGCCAGCACGGTAGTCTACGGCGCCTCGCTTCGTGATGGCGAAACCGGCCTGCTCTTTACCTCGCCGGACCATCTGCGCATGCAGCTCCTCCGTCTGCTCGCCTATCCCGAGGCCGCCCGCCGTCTGGCTGACGCCGCCCGCGCCGAGATCGCCGCCAACCGCATGCTGGCCTACCAGGTACGCGCGCGGACCGACTGGTATCGCTCCCTCTGGGCCCGTCGCGAGGAACTCGACGCAGCACTCCGCGCCCGCGTTCCTGCCCTTTTCATGTAACGAAGAGACGCCAACTCCCGGCCATGACGACCACCCCGCTCCAACCCGCCACCGCCCCGGCAATCCGCGTCCACTGGCCGGATGCGCCGGCGGCGCCGCAGGATCTCGTCTGCCCGAATTGCGGCGCCGAAGGCCCCAAGCCCCGCCTGCTCGACGTCGCCTGGACTGCGCCCAAGCTGCCTCGCGGCGACCGCAAGCCGGTATTCGCCTGCCCCGCCTGCACCGCCCGCTTCTATCCGCCACTGCGCGTGCCCAATTATGGCGACCCCGACGTGATGGACTGGGGCTGGCACCAGTTTCACATCCAGCACGGCGCCGGCCTCGTTGCCATCACCCGCCTGCTCGGCCGTATCGCCCGCCCTGCCGGCACGCGCTGCCTCGAAATAGGCTGCGGCTACGGTTTCGGCCTCGACTTCGCCCGCCACGCGATGGGCTGGACCTGCCTCGGCATCGACCCGTCGCCAATGGCCCATGTCGGCGCCGCCGATCTCGGTCTCGACATCATCGACGGCTATTTCCCCGACGCACTGCCCGATGCCAAGCCCTGGGACGTCATCGCCGCGACCGAGGTGATCGAACACGTCCAGTGTCCCGCCGCGCTGATCGCCGAGCTGCGGGCCCGTCTGGCACCGGACGGCATTCTGTTGCTCACCACCCCCGACGGCGCGGCGATCGACCGTGCGACACCGGAAACCGATCTCGCCCAGCTGCTCGCCCCCGGCATCCACATGGTCTTCCAGACCGAGGCGAGCCTGCGCCGCCTGCTCGAAGCTGCCGGCTTCGCCAATGTCCGTGTCGCCCGCGAGGGGCTCACCCTGGTCGCCTATGCCGGCGCCACCCGTGGCGCACTGGCCGAGGACGATGCCGCCCAGCGCCCCCGGTTTCGCGCCTGGCTCGCCGATCGTGCCCGCGCCCTCGATCCCGCCTCCGATCCCGGCCTCGGCTTCGCCGCCCGCGCCCTGTTCGAGGCAGCGATCGATCTCGACTGGCCGGCCGCCGCCGCCGCGCGCTCCCATCTATGGCCGGCCATCCGCGCCCGCTACGGCTTCGAGCCGGACACGCTGGAGACCATCCCGGCGGACTGGATGAGCTTGCCCCTTGCCCGGCTGAACGAGGTCATGCCGCTCAATCTCGGCATGATCCTGCACGCAGAGGCCAGCCGCCTGCGCGCTGATCGCGCCACGCGGCCGCGCGCCGGCGCCGTGTTCGCCCTTGCCGGCGATGCCGCCGCCGCCCTGCATGAAGCCCTCGCCCGCCTCACGCTAAATGATGCGCTGGCTACCCAGCTCGCCTTCCGCGCGGCCGCCGAAGCGGCGCTCGAAGCCGCCCGCGTCGCCGCCCCCGAAACCCCCGGCCGCTTCGCCGTCCTCGCGACCCGCGACGCGCCGGAGACCGAGCGGCGCGACGTGCTCTGGCGCGGCGTGATAGAACTGGTGAACGCCGGCGCGCCAGAGCGCGCCCGTGCGCTGATGCAGGAAGAGGGTCTCACCGAACCCACCTCTGACCTGCCAGCAGCAACAAGGCAGGACGCGCTGATTGTACTGGGACAACTCGCCCTCGGCCCGGGTGGCGACCCGCACCGCGCCATCGCTCTTGCCGATCGGCTCGGCGCCGACACGCCTTCCAGCCCCGGTGCGCCATTCCTTCTGGGTGCGATCGTCCGCCTGTCGAATGACGGTGAGGAAACCTCCCTCGTCCCGTTGCTGCACCGCGCCGCCCAACTCTGCGCGGGCCGCACCGACGCGCTCGGCACCGACGCCTCGAACGCGCTTGCCGGTGCCATCGAGCGCCATGCCGACCCGGTCGAGATTCCTCTGCTGCTCCGTCCGTTGCGGATTGACCCGAGACGCCGGGTCGAGGCGGTGCTCACCGCCTTCACCCGCCTCGTCGCCGCCGCCCGGCACGAAGAGGCGGTGGCGATGGCCGATGCCGAGAACATTGTCAGCCACGCGGTCGCCCGCGACGATGCAATCGGCCGCGACACCCGCCGCGCCCTCGCACTGCTCGACCTTGCCACCGGCGATCCCGCGGATATTCCGTCCCGGCTGTCCGGCCTCGCGCTCGATCACGCAACGCAGCGGGAAATGGTAATCGATGGCTTCTGCCGTCTGGTAAACAACGGCCGTTATGCCGACGCCGCTCGCTATGCCGAAACCTCTGGCGTGGAGACGCTGGCCGCCACCGGCGATCCGGCCGATCCGACCCGCATCGCCGCGGTAAGCGCCCTTGCCATTCTCGACCTCGTCACCGGCGATCCGGCCCACGCCCCAGCCCGCATCGCCGCGGTGCCGGTCTCACCCGAGCGCCGCCGCCAGATCACGCTCGGCGCCTTCGTGACACTGGTCAACCGCGCCCGCTACGACGAGGCCGTGACTATCGCCGAATCCGCCCCCGTCACCACCTGGGCCGCGATAGACGATGCCGACGGACATGATGCCGCGATCGCCCTGATCGCCCTCACCCTGGTCGCCGGCGATCCCGTCATGCTGCCCGCCCTGCTCGAAGGCCTGCCGCATCTCGATCACGCCGCAAGAGGCGATGCTCTGGTCCAGGGCGCGCTCCGCCTGCTGCATCTCAACCGGCCCGACGAGGCCAGCAGCCTGATCGCCCCAGTCGACGAAGCCGCCCTCGCCCCACCGGCCCGGATCGAACTGCTCGCCGCAAGGGCAGGCTGCGCCGCCGCCACGGGCGACATCGGCAATGTGATCCTCCTCCTAGAGCGGCTGGAAGCCGAAGGTGCGCCGGCAGACCGCATCGCCGGACTCGCGCTCGGCACCTTTACCCAGGCCGTGAATGCCGGAGATTTCGCGGCGGCATCCCTACTGCGCCGCCGCATCGAGCCCGCTTTCGCCGGTTTCACCCCGGCAACGAACGAGACGCTGCGCGGCGCTGGCTTCGCCCTCGGCCTGCTCGAACTTCAAGAGCCAGCCCGCCCGCATCGCGCCGAACTTGCCTTTGCCGCAGTCCGCCGCGGTTTCGCTGCCGATCTCGCTGCCGGAGAAGCAGCGCCACTGCTGTTCTGGGAGGCGCTGCGCGGCGAGATGATCGCCTTGCATCGCACCGGCCGCGCCGCCGAAGCCACGGCTCTGGGCCGGGCGATGCTGACGCGCTATGACGGCGCTCCCGACAGTCTCAGGACCGAACTGGCCGCACCCGCCCCATGAACACTGCCCAGCTTCTCCGCCTCACCTGGCGCGGCCTCCGCGACGCCTGGAACCTCGTCATCATGAGTGTCGCAGCCGTAATCGGCCGGCTGCGCAGCCCACACCAGGTCATTGCCCGCAAGCCCGATCGGGGCATCGAGCTTGGACCTCGTGTTGTTCTCTTCCTGCACTGGGACCGCGGCGGGCGCGTGCGCGAGGCACTGTTCGACTACATCGCCCAACTCGCTGCCTCCGGTCGGTCAGTGGTCTTCCTGACCAATGCCGGTGAGCTCGATCCTTCCGCCGAAGCGCGCCTGCTCGACATTTGCGCCGGCATTCTCGTGCGGCGAAACATCGGCTACGATTTTGGTGGCTGGCGCGACGCGATCGAGACGCTCGATCTCCCGCGTGCCGGGACCGAGGAGATCATCATCGCCAATGACAGCATTTTCGGTCCGATCCGCCCGATCGACTCGATGCTTCTCCGGCTGGACTACGACGAAGCCGATGTCTGGGGCCTCACCGAAAGCTGGCAGCGCCGCTACCACCTGCAGTCCTATTTCGTCGCCTTCGGCCCGCGCGCCCTCCGCAGCCCCGCCTTCCGCCGCTTCTGGTCGGGCGTGATCCCTGCGCCGTCGAAAGCCTATGTGATCGGCAAATACGAGGTCGGCCTGACCCAGGCGATGATTCGTGGCGGGCTGCGCGTCGCCGCACTCTGGCCCTATGAGGCGCTGACCCGGCAGATCACGCGCGATCAGCTCGCGCCCTATCTCGACATCGAGCCCGGCGGCCGCGCCGATCCGCATGACCTCACTCGCTGGCTGCACGTCCTCCGGCTGCGCGACGCCATCGCCCGCCGCCGCCCGCTGAACCCGACCTCGGACCTCTGGCGCCATCTGCTGCTGTCCGGCTATCCGTTCATCAAGCGCGAGTTGCTGCGCGACAACCCCACGAGGGTCGAAGATATCGGCGACTGGGCCGATCTGCTGCGCGATGAACTCGGCGCCGACCCGGCCCCCATCCTCGCTGACCTGCGCATGATGCTGCGCGGCGACGCGCCATGATCGCGCGCGCAACACCGCAAGGCTGCGCGCCATGATCGCGCGCGCCACACCGCAAGGCGGCGCGCCATGTTGAAAAAACTTTCCGGAGCGCGAATGTACGCCCGGCTCGTCGCCGTGCTGGCCTGGACAATGGCACTCCTGCCGGTCCAGCTCCTGCTGATCCGTCAACCGGGCCGGGCCAAGCAGGCTCTGCCGCTGCGCTACTGGGGCGGCGTCGCCCGCATCCTCGGCCTCGAACTCCAGGTCATCGGCCGGCTCGCCGAAACCGAGAGCCGTCCTGTCCTGTTTGTCTCGAACCACACATCATGGCTCGACATCGTTGCGCTGGGCGCGGTGCTACCGGCCTGTTTCATCGCCAAGGCGGATGTCGGGCGCTGGCCCGGCATCAGCGCCGTCGCCCGTGCCGGCCGCACCATCTTCGTCAGCCGCGCGCGCTCGGGCGCCGGGCGCGAGCGCACCGAACTCGCCGAACGCCTCGCCGCCGGCGACAGCCTGATTCTCTTCCCCGAGGGCACCACGTCCGACGGCGCACGGGTGCTGCCCTTCCGCTCCAGCTTCCTCGCACTTGCCGAAACCGACCCGTCGCCGCTGATCCAGCCCGTCACCATCGTCTACGACCGGATGGATTCGCTGCCCGTCTGCCGCCGCAACCGCCCGCGCATCGCCTGGTATGGCGATATGGAGATCGCCTCGCACTACGCCGAACTCGGCCGGCACGATTGGCGCGCGACCATCGTGCTTGACGACCCGATCGAGCTGGACGGCGGCCGCAAGGCGCTGACCGCGACCCTCGAACGACAGATCGCGGCCCGCGCCGCCGCAATCCGCCAGGGTCGCTTCCCGGGCCCCTTCACGAAAGCATAACTCGAAATCGCTTGACAGCGCCGCCCTCCGATCTGCGATAGTTACGATCATGGAATCGGGAGTGATCTCATTCTTTCGCGCTTGACCCGACCGGCATACCGGCACATCCACAGGGCAAACCTTTGCCCGGATGAACTGGAATGACCGAGACCGCCTCCCGCCGCACGCTGCACATCACCACCTGGGGCTGCCAGATGAACGTCTACGACAGTGGACGCATGGCCGACGTCCTGCGCCCACTCGGCTACCAGCAGGTCGCAACGCAGGATGCGGACATGGTGATCCTCAACACCTGCCACATCCGCGAGCGTGCCTCGGAAAAACTGTTCTCCGAGCTCGGCCGCCTGCGCGCGCTCAAGGAATCCCGCGGCGGCGCGATGATGATCGCCGTCGCCGGCTGCGTCGCCCAGGCCGAAGGTGCGGAAATCATCGCCCGCGCTCCGCATGTCGATCTCGTGGTCGGCTCGCAGGCCTATCACCGCCTGCCCGAGCTGATCGCCGAGATCGAGGCCAAGCGCCGCGCCGTGATCGATACCGACTTCCCCGCCGCGCAGAAATTCGACCTGCTGCCCGAGGACCAGGCAAGCCAGGGCCCGATCGCCTTCCTCGCCATCCAGGAAGGCTGCGACAAGTTCTGCACCTTCTGCGTCGTCCCCTACACGCGCGGCGCCGAGGCCAGCCGACCGGCCGCCGCCATCCTTGCAGAGGCCCGTCGCCTCGTCGCCGGCGGGGCGCGCGAGATCGCCCTGCTCGGCCAAAACGTCAATGCCTGGCACGGCGAGGCGCCGGACGGCTCCACCTGGAACCTCGCCCGCCTGCTCGCCGAACTCGCCGACATCGACGGCCTCGCCCGGCTGCGCTATACCACCTCCCACCCGCGCGACATGGACGCCGCGCTGATCGCCGCCCATCGCGACAATCCGAAACTCATGCCCTTCCTGCACCTGCCCGTGCAATCCGGCTCGGATGCCGTTCTCGCGCGCATGAACCGCCGCCACGATGCCGACCTTTTCCGCCGCATCGCCGGCGAGCTGCGCGCGGCCCGGCCGGACATCGCGCTGTCGTCCGATTTCATTGTCGGCTTCCCCGGCGAGACCGATGCCGATTTCGCCGCGACGATGCGGCTCGTCCGCGAGACCGGTTTTGCCCTGGCCTACAGCTTCAAATATTCCCGCCGCCCCGGCACGCCCGCCGCCGACGCCGCCGACCAGATCGACGAGGCGGTGAAGGATGCCCGCCTGCAGGAACTCCAGGCCGTGCTGCGCGACCAGCAGCACGCCTTCAACCGCGCGCAGGTCGGCCGCAGCTTCGAGGTCCTCTTCACCGGCCCCGGCCGCCATCCCGGCCAGTCCGCCGGCCGCTCGCCCTACCTGCAACCCGTCGTGGTCAACGATGCCGACATCGCGCCGGGGACTCTCCACACGGTGAAAATCGTGCAGTCCAACCCCAATTCTCTTATGGCCAGTCTCATACAGGAGCAGATCGCCGCTTGAGCCAGATCGTCACATCCCAGCCGCCAAGGCTGTCCCGCACCCTCACCTTCAACGACAACGGGTTGCTCTCCATCCTGCTCGGCGATCACGACCGCAACCTCGCCCGTCTTGAAAAGCGCCTGCATGTCCGGCTCGCCTGCCGCGGCAACCGGGTGTCGATCTCGGGCGAACCCGACCAGGTTGCCGCCGCCGAAACCGCGCTTTCGGCACTCTACGATCGTCTCGCCCGTGGCGAGCAGATCTCCGGCGCCGAGGTCGATGCCGCCGCCCGCCTGGTCGATCCCACCGCCGAGCCCCGGCTGCCGCTGTCAGACCTGCCGGCCATCCGCACCCGCAAGGGCGTCGTCGGCCCGCGCAGCCCCGGCCAGGCCGCCTATATCGAGGAGCTTTCCCGTCACGAGATGGTCTTCGGCATCGGACCCGCCGGCACCGGCAAGACCTATCTAGCCGTCGCCCAGGCCGTTGCCATGCTCACCTCCGGCCGCGTCGACCGCATCGTTCTCTCCCGCCCAGCGGTCGAGGCCGGCGAACGCCTCGGCTTCCTCCCCGGCGACATGAAGGAGAAGGTCGATCCCTATCTCCGTCCGCTCTACGACGCGCTGCAGGACATGATGCCCGGCGAGGTCATGGCCCGCCGCATGGCCGCCGGCGAGATCGAGATCGCCCCGCTCGCCTTCATGCGCGGCCGCACCCTTGCCCATGCCTTCGTCATCCTCGACGAGGCGCAGAACACCACCCCGGCGCAGATGAAGATGTTCCTCACCCGCATGGGTGAGGGCACCCGGATGGTTATCACCGGCGACCTCTCGCAGATCGACCTGCCGCCAGGCAGCCGCTCGGGCCTTGCCGACGCGCTGGAGACGCTGGAAGGCGTGTCCGGCATTGGCGTCACCCGCTTCAATGCCGGCGATGTGGTACGCCACCCGCTCGTCGCCCGCATCGTCGAGGCCTACGACCACCGTTCGGAGGCGCAGCGCGAGCGCGCGCGGGATCTGTGAACGAGCCTCCAAGTAGCCCCCCCCGCGGCGCCGCGCTGCGGGGGCTCATCCACATTGCCGAGCCCCGCTGGCGCCGCTTCGTGCCGGACGCCGAGCGCGTGGTCGCGCGCGCGCTTGAAGCTGCCGGCGCCGCCTGCCCGGTCATCCTCGCCGATAACCGCACGGTGAAGGCGCTGAACGCGCGCGACCGCGGCCGCAACAAGGCGACCAACGTCCTCACCTACGAGATGCCGCCGGAGATCATCCTTGCCCTCGGCGTCGTCCTGCGCGAGGCCCGCGCTGCACGCCGCCGCCCGGCACACCATCTCGCCCATCTCGTTGTCCACGGCGCTCTCCACCTCGCCGGCGAGGATCACCACGAAGCCGGCGAGGCCCGCCGCATGGAACGCCTCGAAGCTCGCCTGCTGTACCGCCTCGGCGTACCCAACCCCTGGAAATATGCGTCATGACAGCGCGCAGGGCTGGCGGGGCGGCTGCGCGCCAAAACATGACCTTGCGCTGGGCTGGCGTGGGGGCTGCGCGCCGAAGCGAAAAAAATCATCGGCGGAGCCGGAGACTGCGCCGATGAGTGGGTCGTGGTTCTCACGCCTGCTCAGCAAGATGCGCGAGCAGCCCGATCTGCGCCGGCAGATCGGCGAGCTGATGGAAGAAGCCGCCGAAGAAGCCGGCGGCGATGAGGGCGGCACCGGGCTTGACCGCCAGGAACGCGCGCTGATCGCCAATGTCCTCCGCCTGCGCGGCATCACCGCCGACGACGTGATGATCCCCCGCGCCGACATCGTCGCCATGCGCGCCGACGTCACGCTGGACCAGGCGATCGACCAGATCCGCCGCGAGGGCCATTCCCGCATGCCCGTCTTCGGCGAGCATCTCGACGACATTCTTGGCATGGTCCACATCAAGGATGTGGTCGGTTACACCGGCCGCCCCGAGGCCTTCTCGCTCCGTACCATCCTCCGCCGCCCGCTGATGGTCGCCCCGCAGATCCCGGTCCTCGACCTGCTGCTGCAGATGCGCCAGCGGCGCACCCATCTCGCCCTCGTCATCGACGAATATGGCGGCGTCGACGGGCTCGTCACCATCGAGGACCTCGTCGAGACCATCGTCGGCGACATCGACGACGAGCACGACGAGATCGAGGGCCCGCTGATGATCGACCGTGACGACGGCGCGGTCGATCTCAACGCCCGCCTTCCGGTGGAGGATTTCACCGCCAGGTTCGGCGATTTCCTGACCGAGGAGGAAAAGGAAGCCGATCTCGACACAGTGGGCGGCCTCGTCTTTACCCTCGCCGGACGCGTGCCCACCCGCGGCGAGATCATCGCCCACCCCGCGGGTATCGAGTTCCTGGTCCTCGACGCCGATGCCCGCCGCATTCGCCGCCTGCGCGCCCGCCGCATCGCCCCCGAAACAGACTAATCGGATCATCCTTACCTTACCGTCCCGGCAAGGGTCTTTTGCTGCCCCCGTGCCTACCGCGCCGCAGCGCGCGGGCACAGATAAGGGAAGCAGATCACCAACCAAGGACAATCATCATGACCCGCAACATCCTGCTCAAGCTGCCCATCGTTCTGGCCCTTGCCGTTGCACCCGCACACGCAGCAGCAACGCATGACGTACCCTGGTTCACTCTTCACGCCTCAGCCCGTCAGGCCGCGATTGCGACCTGCGCCGCCAATCCCGGCGATCTCGCGGCAAGCCCTGACTGCATCAACGCCAATGCGGCCGCCCACGAGGCACTCGCCAGCGAACTCTGATCCGTAACCTTCGTCTTGCGAGCGGTGCCGATCGCCGCGATGCTGCACTGCAGCAAAAGCGAATCGGCGTCGATCGCAAATCTGCTAATGATCTGCGCAGACAGTTTTCCCTGAACTTGGCAAAATAAAATCCCGATCCGATCAGGCGCTGAAGCCTGATCGGATCAGGCGATTGCCGTCGGCCTCCCTCTCGAGGTTACGAGAAGCGGCCGTCCGCATCGGAACCCGGTTGCATGCCGTCATATCCCTCTACCACCACAACATCAGCGGCTGAGGCACCTGCCCGCAGCGCCTTCGCCTTTGCGTATTCGGGCGAGTGATAGCAGGCCAGCGCGGTCGCACGGTCTGGAAACTCCAGCACCACGATGCGGGACCTCATGCTTCCCTCGACTGCCTCCACCGTTCCGCCGCGCACCAAGAACCTCGCACCGTATTTTGCGAACGCTACCGCATTCTCGCGCACGTAAGCCGCATAAGCCTCAGGATCGCTCACATCGACGCTCGCGATCCAATATCCCTTCGCCATTTCCCCGCTCCATCCGACTGCTGACTGATCATTCGCGCTCAGCGCAAAACATGACATGGCAAAATCACATCGTAAAACCCGTCTGCGCCAACACACATCATGATGTCACTACAGCAGGTAGACTTCATCGAAAAATTTACCGGATGCTCTGAAGTGGGTTGTTCGCTGTATAGAAGCGGCATTTCTATTTCGTATATTCAATAATAGAATTACGATTTTTTCTAAACCATATCTTATCTTGAATAATTGAAAATATATAATAAAATTTAATTATGGAACAGATAATACATATCATAAATCATTGATCTATCCAATAATCAAAACGCCTGCAGGTGTTATCATATCATATCCGTATGTAAATAATATTATCATGGTTTTTTCTTTATTTTGATACATATTATTCAAATAACGGCAACCTGTAAGGAAAAATCTGTCTGATATGGGTTTGAGAATCGTGGTTCGGTTATTGCCTCAGTGATCCGGGTTGATGGTCGCCGCTACGACTTGATTGTTCGAGAGCGAGAGGAAGAGGAGGGAAACATGACATTTTCAACAACACGGCGCAGCGCGCTCACCCTGTTCGGCGCCGGCATGACCGCCGCAACCCTCGGCGTCCCCGGCGATGCGGAAGCGGCGAATGTGCTCGAGGGCATCCGCCGCCGCGGCTTCATCCGCATCGCCATCGCCAACGAGGTGCCTTACGGCTTCATGAACGCCGACGGCCAGGCGCACGGCATCGCCCCCGACGTGGCGAAACACGTCCTCGGCGAAATCGGCATCCACCGCCAGCAATGGGTTGTCACCCCTTTCGGCTCGCTGATCCCCGGCCTCAAGGCCCGCCGCTTCGACATGGTCGCCGCCAGCCAGAACGTGCTGCCGGCGCGCTGCACCCAGGTCGCGTTCTCGGTCATCAATTCGAGCTATGGCGAGGGCCTGCTGGTCAAGGCCGGCAACCCGCTCGGCATCCATGGCTATGACTGGTTCCTCAAGCACCGCGACAAGAAATTCGCGATCGTCGCCGGCGCCGACGAACTCCGCTTCGCCCACGCCGTTGGCATCCATGACAGCCAGATCGTCAATCTCAGCGCCAATGCCGACGCGCTCTCCGCCGTGGCCGATGGCCGCGTCGCCGCCTATGCCGCGACCGGCCTTACGGTCGCCCGCCTCGCCCGCCACAGCAAGGCGGTCGAACCCGCCGCCCCATTCACTCAGCCCGTGGTGCATGGACATTCGGTGCGCAGCTACGGTGCCTTCAGCTTCCGCAAGGACGAGACCTCCCTCCTCACCGCCTTCGACAAGGCGCTCGACGCCTACAAGAAAACCGACGCCTGGGCCCACACGCTGATGAAATATGGCCTGACGAAGCAGGACGTCGAAGCCGCCCGCCAGATGACCACGGCGGATCGCTGCAAGGCGTGACGATCGGCGCGGCGGAGCAGACCTGATGCACTGGACCGGCTTCATCGCCCCGCTCGCGCGCGGCGCATGGATCACGGCCGAGATCACGGCATATTCGACGGTGCTGGGCGCGGCCCTGTCCTTCGCCGCCGGTCTCGGCCGCGTCTCGCGCAGCCGCGCCGCCCGCGTCACCGCCGCAGTCTATATCGAGATCTTCCGCGGCACCTCGCTACTGGTCCAGATGTTCTGGCTCTATTACGCGCTGCCCCTGCTCGGCCCCTCGCTGTCGCCAATGGTCAGCGGCGTGCTCGCCCTCTCGCTCAATATCGGCGCCTATGGCGCCGAGGTCGTGCGCGGCGCGATCAACGCCGTTCCGCGCGAGCAGTGGGAAGCCTCGACCGCGCTCAGTTTGACCCGCCGCCAGGCGCTCTGGCGGATCATCATGCCCCAAGCCCTCGCCGAGATGATGCCGCCCTTCGGCAATCTCGCGATCCAGAACCTGAAGGACACCTCGCTGGTCTCGCTGATCACCATCAGCGACCTCACCTTCCATGCCGATGCACTGCGCAACCTCACCCTCGCCAGCACGCCGATCTACACGCTGACCCTGCTGATGTATTTCGGCATGGCACTGGTGCTGATGGTGCTGATCCGCATGATCGAACGCTGGAGTCGCCGCCACCTCGCCCCGGCACGGGGTGCGCACGCATGATCTACGGCATCCACTGGAATCTCCACACCCCGCTCGCCTTCGCGATCTCGATCCTGCCCATCCTGCTGATCGGCATGAAGGTCACGGTGGAGGCGACCATTCTCGGCTTCCTGGTCGCCCTGCTGCTCGGCCTCGTCCTCGCGCTGCTGCGGCGGGTGCCACTGCGGATCATCGCCTGGCCCACCGCGGTGGTGATCGAATTCCTTCGCGACACGCCGCTGCTCGTGCAGCTCTTCTTCCTCTATTACGTGCTGCCGAAATACGGCGTCACCCTGCCCGCCCTGTTTACCGGCGTGCTCGCCCTCGGCGTGCAGTACAGCGCCTACACATCCGAGGTTTACCGCGCCGGGCTCGATGCGATCGATCGCGGCCAGATCGAGGCGGCGACGGCGCTAAACCTCTCTCGCGCGCGGCTCTACCGCACCATCATCCTGCCGCAGGCGGTCCCGCGCATCATCCCCGCGCTCGGCAACTACCTCGTCTCGATGATCAAGGACACGCCGGTGCTCTCGACCGTGACGGTGATGGAAATGCTCAACCTCGCACAGATCATCGGCGACCGAACCTATCGTTACCTCATCCCGCTGACCATCGTCGGCGCCCTGTTCCTGCTGCTGACGGTGATCGCCAGCGCCGCCGTCAACCGGCTCGACCGGGCGCTGCCCAAGGAAGGAGTTCCATTGCGATGAGCCCGCCCGCCGAACCCGGGACGGCCCCGGACGAGATCATCCGCTTCGAGACCGTCACGAAGCGCTTCGGCGCGCTTACCGTGCTCGACGAATTCGACTTCCACGTTGCCCCCGGCGAGAAGGTGACGCTGATCGGCCCGTCCGGCTCCGGCAAATCCACAGTGCTGCGCATCCTGATGACACTGGAGCCGTTCCAGAAAGGCCGCGTCGAGCTCGACGGCATTTCCTATCACGAACCCGGCGGCAAGGGTCCGTTCAAGGCCTCGCCGCGACATTTGCGCGAGATCCGCACCCGCGTCGGCATGGTGTTCCAGGGCTTCAACCTGTTCCCGCACATGACCGTGCTGCGCAACATCATCGAGGCGCCCGTCGCCGTGCTGAAGATCCCGAAGGAGGAGGCGATCGAGCGGGCGATGGGCCTGCTTGACCTTGTCGGTCTCGCCGACAAGAAGGACGCCTATCCCCGCCAGCTTTCGGGCGGCCAGAAGCAGCGCGTCGCGATCGCCCGCGCCCTCGCCATGCGCCCGCGGGTGATCCTGTTCGACGAACCGACCTCGGCGCTTGATCCGCAGCTCGTCGGCGAGGTGCTGAACGTCATCCGCGATCTCGCGCACGAGCACGATCTGACCATGCTGATGGTCACCCACGAAATGCGCTTCGCCCGCGAAATCTCGGACCGCGTCTGCTTCTTCGACCAGGGCCGCATCGCCGAGCAGGGCTCGCCGGAGGAGATTTTCAGCGAACCGCGCGAAGATCGCACCCGCGAATTCCTACAATCCGTGCTTGGCTGATTGGTCTCGGGCGCTCGTTACTTATCGCCCCCTTGGCCGTGGCATCCAAAATAGAGCACCGCAGATCGACCAGGTATGGTCGGGGCATCATACGTACTGTATTCGTCAACGAAGCCAGTTTTTCCGATCTGCCCGACCATGTCGCATGCCATATCTGGCCTGAAGCGGGCATGATCCGGGTGGCGGGCCGCAGACTTTGAAACTGACGTCTGCCATTGCCGAAGGAACATAGGACCGATGACCACCGACACCCCCCGCAAGCCTGGCCGGCTGTTCTTTGCGAATCCCGGCCCGACCAACATACCTGACTCGGTATTGCGGGCGATGGACCGGCCAACAACCGATTTCATGAGTGCCGATTTCATCGACATCTATGACCGCGCAGTTGCGGGACTGAAACGGCTGCTGTTCACCACCGGCGAGGTGTTCATCTACACCTCCAGCGGCCACGGCGCCTGGGAAGCAACGCTGCAGAACCTGTTCTCGCCGGGTGATCGCATCCTGATGCCAGTTGCAGGGTATTTCTCCCGCGTCTGGGGGGCGATGGCGCGCACGCTCGGGCTTGATGTCGAGATGCCGGAAGCCGACTGGCGGCGTGGCCCCGATATCAGCGCGATCGCCGACCGGCTCGCCGCCGACACCGCGCACCAAATCAAGGCGATCTGCATCGTCCATAACGAAACCTCGACCGGCGTGGCGGTACCTCTGCCCGAAATCCGCGCCGCGCTGGACGAAGCCGGCCACCCGGCGCTGCTGCTGGTCGACACCATCTCCTCCTTCGGCTCGTTCGAATTCCGCATGGCGGACTGGGGGGTCGACGCCGTGGTCGGCGGCAGCCAGAAGGGTCTGATGCTGCCCGCCGGCCTCGCCTTCACTGCGGTGAGCGAGAAGGCACTCGCCGCCCATGCCGAGGCGCGGCTGGCAAGGTTCTATTTCGACTGGACCCGGATGATGGCGCGCCGGCATCGCAGCTTCGCCGGCACCGTGCCGATCGCCCCGTTTTATGGCCTGCTGGAAGCCGTGCGGCTCATCGAGGCGGAAGGGATCGAAGCGGTATGGCGCCGGCATCATCGCCTCGCGGAAGCGACGCGGCGGGCGGTATCGGTCTGGAGTGGCAATCAGGGTGTGGCGTTCTTCTGCACCGATCAGGCTCGTCGGTCGGATTCGGTGACCGCAATCCTGATGCCCGAGGGTCACGACGGCGAGGCAGTGCGTCGGATCGCCTATGAACGCTTCAACGTCTCGCTCGGCGCCGGACTCGATCCGCTCGGCGGCAAGGTGTTCCGCATCGGCCATATGGGCGATCTGAACGAGCCCATGCTGCTGGGCACGCTCGGCGTGGTCGAGATGGCGCTGCGCCTCGCCCGCGTGCCGCACGCCCGCGGCGGCGTCGATGCGGCGATCGACTATCTTGGCGCCGGCTGAACCTGCACCAATTTGCACCTGACCGGCCGAGCCACTTGTTGAGTCTCGCAGCCGCTCAGGGTAATCAGACGAAGTGGGCCGGGTTAGCACAGCGGTAGTGCAGCGGTTTTGTAAACCGAAGGTCGGGGGTTCAAATCCCTCACCCGGCACCAGCCCTCCACCAGGTCCGATTTTGAGCGCTCTTGGCAACAGGCGGGCAAATCGCCCGGCCTGTTGTCCTGAAATTTCAAACGGTCGCGATCGGCGTTACTGGTGAGCCGACAGCGCCTGGCAGACGCAAGGGGGGGGCGGTCAGCAGGAACCTCGATCGACCGTTGGTTCGCAACCAGTCTGCGAGCGGCGTAAGATGCCATAGCTCGCCGAGATGGATCCCGTTCTTGAACAGGCAGTGTTCGTGGATCGGCAGAACCGAACAGCACTCGTCGGCGCCGGGTTGCGCCGGGAAGGCTTCGACGGCGTAATTGTCAGCAATCAGCACGGAGAGGCCACTGTCCGTGATCCAGTTCAGCAACCGGGAATCACGGCCGTTTAGAACCGCACAGGCTCCATGAAGGATTGCCGCATCCGGTTTGCGGTCCATGTCGAGGAGAAGCTGGGCAAACCCCGTATGCAGGCAGATCATGTCTCCGGTTTCGACCTCGACACGATCGGTCTCGATCACCCGCATGAGTTCATCGTAGCCGACCAAGGTGCGGGCATCGCCATAATGAGCTCGCAGGTCGATCATCACGCCGCGCCCCTGCACTCCGCGACTGGCCATCCGCTCAATGCCCAACGCCCCGGCATTCGATGTGCTGTATCGCCTCATCGCGGTCCGAATGCCGGCGTCCTTGCCATCCTCAGGCCCGACAATATGCTCTCCAGCACGAAAACCGTTATAAAATACCTTCTCCAGGATCCCATCTCCGTCGACGTCGAACAGACCGCCGACATGGGACAGTGCATCCCATTGCGTCGAATATTGCAGATGGATGATTGCCAGATCATCATTGAACACATCGGTTCGCGCACGCTCCGGGCCTGTCAGCGTGCAATTGAAATTGGGCCGATCCCCTCGCAAGGTTGGCCGCAGAACCGGCGGATGTCGCCGTTCATTGAGCAGGTTACCCCCGGGATAATCGAGCGGCAGACTGAGACAGAAGACAAGTCCCTCACGCGCTTCAGCAAGCCCCTGCCGCACGTTTTCCGGCGTGATCAGGTTGAGGCGACCATTCTGGTCATCCGGTCCGAAATCCCCCCAATTCGACCCTTCAGGTCGATGACGCCAGCGCGGGTTGGCCATTTCATTTCCCCTCTATCCATGTGTTGGCATTGCATTGATCAACAACATCAAGCGCGTTTGAGGGCAATCGTGAAGCCGCAAGCACGCCGAATTTTCACGTCCGACTCGCTCGCCAGACCCGACGACATCTCCAGATCGGCTTGCCAATGGCTTATGATATGATATTTCGATAATTATGGAAAAATCGCATCGTGGTCAGGAAGGGCGAGACATCGCCTGGATGGTGGCGGCTCTCTCTGCCCTTGCACACGAGCATCGGCTTGCGATCTATCGTCTGCTGGTTGAAGCAGGCCCGGTCGGGTTACCCGCAGGTGAGATTGCGGATCGCCTCGACATTGTGCCGTCATCCCTGACATTTCACGTTCAGGCCCTGGCAAGAGCCGATCTGATCACACAGCGGCGGGCGAGCCGCAACGTGATCTATGCGGCCGATTTTTCCGCCATGAACGATCTTTTGTCCTATCTGGCCAAAAATTGCTGTGGTCAGGATCCTGTCATCCATCCCGCATTGTGCGATCCCTGTCTTACGGCAACGCAACAAAGCTCAGAGCGGTCGGATGAGCATTTCACCTAATTATCAGTCCCGCGGGGGCCGGATGCAAAACCAAGGCAGCCGCATAAACCGACAAGGAACCGTATTGTGAGTGTTACGATCTACCATAATCCCGCCTGCGGCACGTCACGCAACGTCCTGGGCCTTATCCGCAATGCGGGGATCGAGCCGATCATGATCGAGTATCTGAAAACACCGCCAGGCCGCGAGCAATTGCGCGACCTGATCACGCGGATGGGAGTACCCACGCGCGCCATCCTGCGCGAAAAGGGAACACCCTATGCCGAACTTGGCCTCGACGACGATAAATTGACCGACGATGCACTTCTCGATGCGATGATGGCGCATCCGATCCTGATCAACCGGCCGATTGTGGTAACCGACAATGCCGTGCGTCTCTGCCGTCCTTCGGAAACGGTGCTCGACATTCTGCCCGCCCCCCAGCGGGGCGCCTTCGTCAAGGAAGACGGCCAGCAGGTGATAGACAACGCCGTTCAGAAACAACCCTGAACCTCCAGCTCATGGAGCACTTTCCGATCCTGATGGATCGGATGTAGTGCCCTATCATATTGATAAACAGAGCATCTTTATCCGACCAGATGACCCATCCGATCGGGCGATGCTCTAAGCCGGAAGAAAAATCATGCTCGCCTTCGCGATTTTCATCGCCACGCTCGTGCTCGTCATCTGGCAGCCCCGCGGCCTTGGCATCGGCTGGAGCGCGATGGCCGGCGCGGTGGTCGATCTTGCGCTCGGCATTGTCCACTGGCGGAATATTCCCACCGTCTGGCACATCGTCTGGAACGCGACTTTCACTTTCGTCGCGCTGATCGTGATTTCGTTGCTGCTCGACGAGGCTGGCTTCTTTCGCTGGGCGGCGCTGCATGTCGCTCGCTGGGGACGAGGGCGCGGGCGATGGCTCCTGCCACTGG
The DNA here is from genome assembly GCF_002255515.1 of Acidiphilium sp. 20-67-58. NCBI lineage: Bacteria > Pseudomonadati > Pseudomonadota > Alphaproteobacteria > Acetobacterales > Acidocellaceae > Acidiphilium > Acidiphilium sp. 20-67-58. The sequence goes on from NZ_NCAS01000022.1 coordinate 32,759, forward strand.
TCGTGCTGCTGGGTTTCGTGATTTCTGCTGTCTTCGCCAATGACGGGGCCGCCCTGCTGCTGACGCCGATCGTCATGGCGATTCTCGCCAGCCTCGAATTTCCCCCCGCGGCGGCACTCGCCTTCATCATCGCGACCGGCTTCGTCGCAGATACGACGAGTCTGCCGCTCGTCATCTCCAACCTCGTCAACATCGTCAGCGCCAATTTCTTCGGGATCGGCTTCAACCGCTACGCCCTGGTGATGGTTCCGGTCGATTTCGTCGCCCTCGCCGCGACGCTGGCCGTGCTGATGCTCTGCTACGGCAAAGCCTCCAACCGGCACTACGATGTCACCGAACTCGAAACCCCGGCACACGCCATTCACGACCACGTGGTCTTCCGCGCCGCGTGGCCGGTGCTGATCCTGCTGCTCGCAGCCTATTTCGTCACCGCGCCGCTGGGTGTGCCCGTTTCCTACGTGACGATCGCCGGCGCGCTCGTATTGCTCGCACTTGCGGCCCGCTGGCCCGCTGGCGGCCGCCGTGTGATTGATGTCGGGCGCGTGTTGCATGGCGCACCCTGGCAGGTCGTGATCTTCAGCCTCGGGATGTATCTGGTTGTCTACGGGCTACGCAACGCCGGGCTCACCGGCCATCTCGCCGCCCTGCTGCGGATCTTCGCCGCGCATGGGATCTGGGCCGCCTCGCTCGGCACTGGCATCCTCGCTGCCCTGCTCTCCTCGGTGATGAACAACCTGCCGAGCGTGCTGGTCGGCGCGCTGGCCATCGCCCATGTTCACGCCTCCACCACGATTCGCGACGCGATGGTCTATGCCAATGTCATCGGCTGCGATCTCGGCCCCAAGCTCACCCCGATCGGCAGCCTCGCGACGCTGCTTTGGCTGCATGTCCTTGCCGGCAAGGGAGTGCGGATCGGCTGGGGCGAATACATGCGTATCGGCCTGCTGATCACGCCGCCGGTTCTGCTGGCGGCACTGGCCGCACTGGCATTCTGGCTACCGATGACCTTTTCAGCCGGCCACGGATAACGTCCGGTGGTTTGATAATCATCAGTAGCTTATTCTGCCATTGACGCAGCCGCTTCCGGTTGCCCGGCTGCCGGGCGGGTTTCGTCTTTCTGCGCAAGCACAAGACGCGCACGCAGCCCGGGCTGGTTATCCTCAAGCAACAAGGTCCCGCCGTGCAACTGCGCAATCGCCGACACGAGAGCCAGGCCCAACCCAGATCCCGGCGTGGAACGGGCCGACTCCGCGCGGTAAAAACGCTCGGTCGCGCGGGATAGGTCAGCTTCGGGAATTCCGGGCCCGTGATCAGCGACGATAATTTCCACACGCCCCCCGCCAGCGTGAGCGGAAATCGTTACCTTGTCCGCCTGGCTGGAAAACTTGATGGCGTTGTCGAGCAGATTCGCGACAGCCTGCTGGAGCATGTCGCGATCACCGAAAAGCGGAATTGATTTGGGCCAATTCCTGAGAATCGAAATGCCGCGCTCATCTGCAAGAGCGTCAAAGAATTCGGCGAGATCATCTAGCACAGGTGCAAGATCGATATCCCTGAAAGCCGATCGCCTGGCTCCCGCCTCAATTTCCGCGATGCGCAGCAACGCCTGAAAGACGTTCACGATTCCGTCGAGATCAAGGGTCGCACGCTCGACCGCGTTGCGCAGTTCCTCACTGGTGCGGGCATGTGATGCAGCGTCCTCAAGCCGTGTGCGCGCCCGGGTGATCGGCGTACGGAGATCATGCGCGATCGCGTTGGAGACCTCGCGAACGCCGTCCATCAGCTTGGCAATCCGGTCGAGCATATCGTTGATCGTTTCGGCGAGTTCGTCGAACTCGTCGCCATTGCCGGAGCGGCGTACCCGCCGGGTCAGATCTCCCCGGGCAATCGCACGCGTGATGCCGGATATATCCGCAAGCGAACGCTTGAACAGGCCGCGAATGACGATGGCGCCGAGAACCCCCAGAAACGCCATAGCCGCCAGCGCCCAGAGAAGACCGTCCCGCAAGATACGTCGCAACTGCGCGCGCGTGCTGACGTCCCGCCCAACAAGCAACTGAAAGCCACCGGGTAGTTCGTAATATCGAATCAGTGCCGTCGATTTTCGCCCTCCCCGTTCGAGCGGCACCTGATACCAGACATGCGCGGTGGTGATTCCTTGCGGCCAACGGCTCATGTTGCCGGCAATCCGGTTGCCAAGGGGATCAACCAGCAAATAGATGGCGTGATCGTTTATGTCCTCGCTGATCCGGCTATCCAGCGTGATAACCAGAGCGGTCAGCCCGCCGGCCTCGAAATGAGTGGCAAGACTACGGGCATCCACCCGTATCGCTTCGTGGGTCTGCCGCCCCAGAAGGCCGATCGTTGAATAATAGAGCGAGCCCGCGAGCACGATGGCCGATATGCCGAAAACAAGGGCATAGAACACCGCGAAACGGACCCCCGCCGAACGCAGGAGTCGGTTCTGCACTCCCCGCGGTTGAAGCGGATCCTGCCCCTCTGTCGTACCGGATAGAGACCTTGCCACCGACGGGCCTTAGGGTTCCTCAACGCGAAGCATATAGCCAGCGTTACGCACCGTATGCAGCAAGGGCAAATCGAACGGCTTGTCGATTTTCTGGCGAAGCCGCGAAATGTGCACATCGATCACATTGGTCTGCGGATCGAAGTGATAGTCCCACACGCCCTCGAGAAGCATGGTTCGCGTGACGACCTGGCCGGCATGGCGCATAAGATATTCGAGCAACCGGAACTCACGCGGCTGAAGATCTATCTTCTGGCCAGCGCGCTTCACACCCCGGGACAGCAGATCCATTTCGAGATCTCCCACCGCAAGGCGCGTCGAAGGCCCCTCGCCCTTGCCACGCCGCGCCATCGCCTCGACACGCGCCAGCAATTCCGCGAATGCGAATGGCTTGGTGAGATAGTCGTCTCCCCCCGCCTTCAGTCCCTTGACCCGGTCATCCACCTCCCCGAGCGCAGACAGAAACAGGACGGGTGTCGCGTTATCCTGAGCACGAAGCGTCTCAAGCAGCCGCAGCCCGTCGATCCCGCCAGGGAGCATTCGGTCGAGAATGATTGCGTCAAAATTCTCGGACGCAGCCATGAACAAGCCATCACGGCCATTATCGGCATGCTCGACAGTATGCCCGGCCTCCCGCAAGCCTTTAACTACAAAGCCGCCGACATCCTTGTCATCCTCAACAACCAATATCCTCATGATTGCCCCCCAAATTCAGCAGGCCCAAAGGCACCTGTTACAAATTGTGTCCACATCTTGCGATTTTTTTGCCTCCGAAAAGCAACTCTTGCGAACGGCACCGCTATGACCCCGGAATTTCATCATCTGCTTTTGCCACGTAAATGAGACTTTGTCCTGATGGCAAGATTATCGACAACGACGCGCGGCCCCGGCAAATGGCCGAGACCGAAGCGCCATATCTCATGACTTGTACAATATTCATCCGCATGATTTTGTCCCGTATCGCGCAAAAGACAACGACGAGCGAAAAATTTTTAATTCAATATTTTATGATACGTATCTAAAGAAATTGAATTCAAAGTAAATTTTTCATCATAAAAAATTTTATTGAATTTTTATTGTATATTATATCTGTTAAATTTCCAATGAATCGATATATGCGCCGATTTACATATGATGAAATCAATGCCCATCGACGCCTAATTATTTTCAAACAAGACCCCAAACAAATCACTCCGGCAATCCTTACTCACGCCAGATCGATTTTCATGCCATACGATTTCGACACGTGATAACTAAAATGCACTTTCTAAAGCGTTTCATCAACGTTACGAGTTATGCACATTCATAAAACATATTTTGGAAGAAACGGGGTTTTATTGGTAATTTTTTATTATTCATGAAATTGATAAGTAAAATTATTATGATTAATTTTTTGTCATTTTGTATGAAATATCTTTGTGACCAATATTTTATAAATATATCACAAATAATTGTAAATAGAACTTTTCAATAATTGATATTTATTATTGGCGGTAAATCTCTTGTCGCTGCACGACGACCTCCCATCATATAACCTTAGATAGTAATTCATAAAATTATTGGTTGCATTGAATTACCCGAGGGCCTGTCCATCGGATCGGAAGCCTCTCTTTCGCTTTTGCCGAAAACTTGCCACAATTGCATCGAGATGATTTTATATGGGTCCTGTGCGGCGCTGGATGACGATGGTGTCTTATTGCTTGGTCCATCCGGATCAGGCAAATCTGACTTATTGCTGAGACTTCTCGATCGGGGATTTTCGCTCGTTTCCGATGATCAAGTCAGCATCGAAGGCGAATTCGCATCGGCGCCTCCGTCCCTTTTGGGTATTATAGAATTGCGGGGTTTGGGTCTATTCAAGGTTCCCGCGACCAGAATAGCGCGCTTGCGTTTGACCGTGCAGCTTGGGGACGAACAAGATCGCTTGCCATTCCCTAAGCGCAACGCTGAGCTGAATGTCCCGGAAATCTTCATAGATCCGCGCCTGGATTCAGCGCCCATCAAGGTCCAATGGGCTCTCGACACCATCGCCGGGCGTCGGGAGCAAGTTTGCGGGTGCTTTGTATCATGAGGGATCAACCCAGCAGGTTGATTGTCGTAACCGGACTGTCAGGTGCCGGCCGTAATTCCGGCTTGAGGGCGCTGGAAGACATCGGCTATGAAGCCGTGGACAATCCGCCTCTGGCGATTGTCGAAACCCTCGCCCGGGTGGACAGGCCTCTTGCTGTGGGGATCGACACACGCACGAGGGATTTTTCCGTCGAGGATGTCCTATCCACAATCGATCGCCTGCGCTCCAGCGCCTCTGTCCATCCGGAATTGCTGTTCCTGACTGCCAGCCCGGAAGCCTTGCAGCGTCGGTTCAGCGAGACCAGAAGGCGACATCCTCTGGCGCTGACAGGCAAGGTGACAGAGGGAATCGAAGCCGAGCAGGCTCTGACGCTTCCCCTTCGGAACGCTGCGGATTGGGTCATAGATACATCGCAATTGTCATTGACCAGCCTGCGTCAAATTATCGAGCAGAGGTTCGGCCTCGGCGGCCCAGGCATGACCATCACCCTGGTATCGTTTGGCTTTCCTTCCGGATTGCCTCAGGAGGCTGACCTCGTCATCGACACGCGCTTCCTGCGAAACCCGCATTACATACCGGATCTGCGGGAAAAGACCGGGCTTGACCCTGCCGTGAGAACCTATATCTCGGAGGATCCTGACTTCCCAGAGTTCTACGAGCGGGTCGGTGGCCTGATTGAGTTCCTGTTACCGCGCTTTGTTCGTGAGGGCAAAAAATACGTAATGATCGCAATTGGTTGTACTGGCGGAAAACATCGCTCGGTTTCGCTTGTCGAAATGCTCGGGACAAGGCTGAGCGACAGGGGATGGGGTGTGCTCGTCGAGCATCGAAATCTGGACATGAAATCTGTCGTGGTCCCGCACGACAACGCAACCGGCAATGCTGCCAGCCAGCCAACGGTCGGAGTTGAAAAATGATCGGTATGGTGCTGGTCAGTCATGGCAACCTTGGTGTTGCGCTGCGGGAAGCCCTCGAACATGTCGTTGGGCCTCAGCGCAATATCGCGACCGTTTCCGTTGAGGCCGATGCCGATATAGAGACGCAACGGAAGGAGATCGCGGAACGCGTTTCGGATGTCGATGCCGGCGACGGCGTCGTCGTGCTGACTGACATGTTCGGCGGTACGCCATGCAATCTGGCGATGAGTATGCTTGACCGGGATGACGTGGAGGTCATCGCGGGTGTGAACCTGCCGATGCTCGTCAAACTGGCCAAAATACGCGGATCATACAACCTGTCTGATGCCGTTCACTGTGCTGAGGAAGCAGGCCGGAAATATATTGCTTGCGGATCAGACATTCTCCACCCATCGGCTCCGAAACGCGCCTGCGGATGAATACAGATCAATCGCCTGTTCGGCTGACTCAAACAGTCACGATCACCAATACCCGCGGACTCCACGCCCGAGCTGCCGCGAAGCTTGTAACCCTCGCAGAAAAATTCAGTGCGGCGCTCGAGGTATCTCGGGATGGTCAAACCGTCTCCGCGCAGTCGATCATGGGATTGATGATGCTGGGTGCTGGGCTTGGATCGACTGTCGAGATTTCAGCAGAGGGATGGGATGCCAAAGAAGCCCTCGCTGCGGTGGTGGAACTGGTCGAGGCGGGGTTTTATGAGACGGGCTAAAAAGTACGAATAGGGCGCCAACGGAAACAGGCTCTGGATATTTCCAGAGCCTGTTTTTTTATGGACACAGAACTCAGTTTTTACGGTTACCCATGAACTGCAGGAGAAACAGGAACAGGTTAATGAAATTCAAATATAACTGAAGCGCATCATATACACTCCTCTTCGCTGCCACATCGTCGCCGAAGCGGGATCCATATTGGAGATAATCCGCTTTGATTCTTTGTGTGTCATAAGCGGCGAGGCCAGTGAAAATCAAAACGCCAATCGCACTGATCGCAAACTGCACCACAGGGGAGTGCAGAAAAATATTTACGATCATGGCAACCAGCAGTCCAATGACACCCATCACCAGGAAGCTGCCGAATTTGGTAAGGTCATTCCGCGTCGTGTAGCCGTAAAGGCTCATGCTGCCAAAAGTAATGGCCGTGACAAAGAATGTCGTCAGAATAGACTGGCCGGTGTAGACAAGGAAGATATTGGTGAGGCTCGCCCCCATCACAGCGCAGAACGCCCAAAACAGTGCCTGAGCCTGCGTCGTGCTGAGTTTGTTCACGCCGAACGACATCACCAGCATGAACCCGAGCGGCGCGAAAATGCTGATATAAGCCAATATTCCCGGCTGACGTATCATCGCGCCGCCAGGCGCCGCCACAAGGGGGTAAAAGGTGTTGATAAGGCCGGTATTCGCGATTGCGTAGGAGACGATCGCCGTCAGCAGAAGGCCAGACGCCATCCAATTATAGACCCGCAGCATGTATGCCCGCAGGCCTTCGTCCAGAACGCCTGCACCTGCCGCAACCGATGCGCTGCGATAGGAACGCATGTCAGGACCCATAGCCATGATTTCTTGCCACTCCTCGTCAGGCGGCGGAATGCCACCATCAGCCTTATTTTGGCCATTCGCGCCCGCCGATCAAGCATAATCGGCGGGCGGAGGATGAGATCGGTGTAACGATTTGGCGTTTGGAGGGAATTCAGCTCAGCGACGCAGGCCGAGACGACCGATCAGGGCTTCGTAACGCTTCACATCCTGACGCTTGACATAGTCCAGAAGGCGGCGCCGGCGACCGACGAGCATGAGGAGGCCGCGGCGCGAGTGGAAATCCTTCGCATGCGTCTTCAGATGCTCGGTGAGATTGACAATCCGTTCGGTCAGAAGCGCAACCTGCACTTCCGGGCTGCCCGTGTCGCTGGGCTGTTTCGCGTATTCGCCAATCAGTTCCTGCCGGCGATCCGGTGTAATCGACATCGGATATACTCCTGTTTTTAAAGTTAAAGCACGCGTTCAGGCTTGAGCAAGCCGTCACCCAGCCGGCCCAGAGCCACAAAACGGCCGCTCGCCATCAGCCGTGCCAACCCACCATTGGGATCACATGACGGATGAATCCGCCCCATGAACTGAACAAGGCTCAACGCCTGGCCATTTCCAAGGGCAGCAGCTTCCGTTTCGGTCAGGGCCAGAGCCGGGATGTCGTCCAGCGCGGTCCCGACGGGAAGCAGGAAACTCGAATCAGCACCGGGGCTATCGCCGGAATCGGTAATCTTGTCCAGCGGAATCGCCGCCGCCTCCTGGAACGGACCAACGGAAAGTCGACGCAGCGCAGCTATGTGGCCGACCGTGTTCACCGCCAGCGCCACATCGCGCGCGAGCGCTCGCATGTAGACGCCTTTCCCCGATTCGACCTCGAAGATGGCATGATCTGCATCAGGCCGGTCAACCAGTTCAAACCGCGACACCTGTGCCGGGCGAGGCGGCAATTCAAGAGCCAACCCGGCGCGGGCTAGGTCATACGCCCGTTCACCACCAATCTTGATGGCCGAGAAAGCGGGCGGCACCTGCATGATATTGCCCCGGAACCTCCCCAGAACCCCCTCGATTGCAGATGTTTCCGGACGTATGGCCGATGTCGCGACAACCGCCCCATCGGCATCGTCGGTGTCACGGGCCTCACCGAAACAAAGGGTGAAGCGATAGCGCTTGGAGCCGTCCATGACGTAGGGCACCATCTTCGTTGCCCGCCCAAGGGCTATTGGCAACACCCCCGTCGCCAGCGGATCGAGTGTACCGCCATGACCGACTTTGGCTGCCTGCAATGCCCGTTTGATGCGAGCCACAGCGTGAGCGCTGGTGATCCCTTGCGGCTTGTCCAGTATGATCCAGCCATCGATGATGCGTCCGCGTTTCTGCCGCGGCTGATGAGGCGCCATGTTATCCTGCAATGTCTTTGGGGTGCTGCGCCTGATAGCGAAGCCGGCATGGCGTGGCAAACGCTGCAGGCTTCGGTCAGCGAAATCAGGCCTGATTGATGTCGATCAGGGCTTGCCGGATCTTCCGGCCACGTAAAACCTTGTCTTCGATGTAGGCCGCGTCGCCCCAACGAACAGCCCGCGCCATAGCCTGCGCGTCTTCGGTGAATCGCGCGAGCATTTCCAGCAGAGCTTCCCGGTTGTTCAGGAAGACGTCCCGCCACATCGTGGGGTCGGATGCCGCAATACGCGTGAAATCCCGGAAACCGGAGGCCGCAAACTGCAGGACTTCCTTCCTCGTCTCGTCCGCCAGATCATCCGCTGTCCCGCAAATCGTAAACGCGATCAGGTGGGGCAGATGGCTTACGATGGCCACGACACGATCGTGATGGGCTGCGTCCATCACGCTCACCATCGCGCCGGCGCGCTCCCAAAACAGCCTCATGCGGGCAACGGCGTCCTGGTCAGTCCCGGTTACGGGCGTCAGGAGGCACCAGCGTCCCTTGAAAAGATCCGCGAAGCCGGCATCGGGGCCGGAAAATTCGGTTCCCGCCATCGGATGCGCCGGCACGAAGTGAACCCCATCCGGTAGATGCGGACCGATGTCACGGATGACCGACTGCTTGGTCGAGCCGACATCGCTGACAATTGCGCCCGGCGCGATATGGGGCCCCACGATCTCCGCCAAAGCGGCATAGGCACCCACCGGCGCGCAAAAGATCACGCAGTCGGCCCCCTGCACGGCGCGTGCCGGATCGATCTCGCATTCATCGGCGATGCCGAGTTCGGCTACCCGATCGAGGGTTGCCTGCGTGCGGGCATTGGCCACGACGGTCCGGGCAAGATCCCCGCGTTCGCGGGCAATCCGTGCAATCGATGACCCGATGAGCCCGAAGCCGAGCAGCACAAGCCGGTTGAACAGTGGCTCAGGCATGCTGTCGGCCAAACTCGTCGAGCGCATCAGCCGCAGCGGCGCACTCATCATCGGTCCCGATCGTGATTCTGAGGCATTGCGGCAACCCGTAAGCTGCCACCCGCCGGACGATGATGCCGCGGCTGCGCAGATGCAGGTCCGCGGCGGCGGCGCGATCCGGTGTTTCCAGATCGGCAAGCACGAAATTCGCGCTGCTCGGCCAGACATGGAACCCTGCTCGCTGGATACGGGCCGAGAGTTCGGCCCGCGCCCGTGTATTATGGCTCCGGCTGCGTTGCACCCACCCCTGCTCGGCCAGCGCCGCAATCCCCGCTGCCGCGGCAGGTCCGCTCACGTTGAAGGGCATCCTCGTCCGGTTGAGCACGTCGATGATCGCCGGCGCTGCATACGCCCATCCGAGCCTCAGGCCACCCAGACCGAAGATCTTGGAAAATGTCCGGGTCATCACCGTGTTTTCACTCGCATCGACCAGCCCGACGCCTGGATCGTAGTCACCGTCTTCGACATATTCCGCATAGGCCGCATCCAGCACCAGCAGGACATGCGATGGCAACTGACGCCGCAGCCGCACGATCTCGGTAGACGGCACGAGCGTGCCGGTGGGGTTGTTGGGGTTGGCCAGGAATACAAGCCGGGTGGCCGGTGTCACTTCGGCGAGCATGGCATCGATATCGGCGGTCAGGTCGCGCTCCGCAGCCTTGCGCACCTCCATGCCCGCGAGCCGCGCAGCAATCTCGTAGATCAGAAACCCATGGCGGCTCATGACCAGTTCGGTGCCCGGCCCGCCATAGGACTGGATGAGCAGGGAAATCAGGTCATCGGACCCGTTGCCGCAAACAATCCTGGCCGGATCGAGATCAAAGTGCCGGCCAATCGCGTTGCGCAGTTCGACGGCGCCGCCATCGGGATATCTGTGAATCTTCGACGCAACGGTCTGCAACGCGGCAATAGCGCCGGGAGGAGGGCCAAAGGCCCCCTCATTCGACGACAACTTGATGACCCGGCTCACTCCGTTCAGCTGGGATTCACCGCCGACATAGGGCGGCACGGAAAATACGGCGGGCCGAGCCGCAGGCGATCCGGTCATCGCATCATGCCCGATGCGCCGATTGGGCTGGCATAGGCACCAAGCACGACCGGCGGTGCAGGGAAAGTCGAAATAGCGCCAAGCCGCGGGTCTTCGCGCGGGATATAGCCATCAACGTCCGCCAGCGCATAAGCCGCCTCCCGCCTCGCAATCCGGCGGATCAGCAACGAACCGACATCGAACCCAGCGTCGCGCAGGATCCCGAGGATGCGTGCCGTGCTGGTATCGGGAACAATCTCGATCCCGATCAGGCTCCTGTCTTCCCCGCTCGCATCCGGAACGAACGACGACACGACATAGGCTTCCGACTGGGGCACTCCTTCACCGCGCTTCGCCCAGAACGGCAACTTCGCGACGATCGACAGCCGCGGGAGGCCGCCATGCATCAGGCCAACCCACCATGCCGCCTGATCGTCATCCTCATCGGATGGTATGGGCAAGACGGCCGCATGGGCAATTTCACTCGTGATGTCTGTGAGTGCCTGCGAGGGCGTGCGATGCCGGCGCATGGAGGTCAGCGGTCCGAAATGTTCACGGGCAAGGGCAAGCAAGTCGGCCTGACCGCCATCCGCAACGGCAATGACAAGCCCACCCTCGATCATCAGGGCGCCGGAAAAGAGTTCCCGCCAGATCCTCGTGATCGTATGCGGCGGCAGCCCTCCCTCGTGGCGGGCGAGCAGGCGGCGCAGAATCGCGGCCTCGCGGCCAGGCCGGATCATCACACCGCGCTTCCCGCCTTGCGAACGCACACGCTCGATGATTTCCGCGCGCTGCATCAGCATGTCGTGGATACGGTCGTCGAGGGAGTCGATTTCGGCGCGAAGCCGGGACAGCGCCTCCGGGGCGGTGTCCTGAGGAGGTGATGCAGGCGGCATTTCAGACATGGCATTCCAATAAGCTGAATTCGGCTTTAACTGATACAGGAGGTTCGCCACACGGCAAGCCCCATCCTTGCCGCATGCTTGGGTTGAGCGCATATCCTGCGAGCCATGGACCACTCACCCTTTCCCGATATTCCCCATCAGAAGGTATCGTTTCCCGATGGCCTTGCTCTGGATTGCGGCGTGACGCTCCAGCGGCTCGAAGTCGCATACCGGACATATGGCACACTCAATGCAGAAAAAAACAACGCGGTTCTGATCTGTCATGCCCTGACGGGCGACCAGTATGTGGCGGAGCAACACCCGCTGACCGGCAAGCCTGGCTGGTGGAACGCGCTGGTGGGGCCGGGCAAGCCAATCGATACACGACGGTTTTTCGTGGTCTGCGCGAATGTTCTGGGCGGCTGCATGGGCTCGACAGGCCCTCGCAGTCCGCGGAACCATGAAACCGACGATGCCTGGTCGGTCGATTTTCCTGCCATCACCATCCAGGACATGGTGAGAGCCCAAAAGAAGCTGATCGACTGGCTGGGAATCGAACGGCTTTTTGCCGTTGTCGGCGGCTCGATGGGCGGCATGCAGGTACTGGCCTGGGCGTCGATGTATCCGGACCAGGTCTTCGCTGCGGTTCCGATCGCGACAGCGCCATACCACTCCGCACAGAACATCGCCTTTCATGAGGTCGGCCGGCAGGCGATCTATACCGACCCGGATTTTCATGACGGTCACTATCGCGCACATGGCGTGATCCCCGCACGCGGGCTCGCTGTCGCCCGCATGACCGCGCACATCACCTATCTTTCCGAAGCGGCGCTGACACGAAAATTCGGCCGGCGCCTGCAGCGCCAGACCGCCCTCCCCTCGCCGCTGTTCGGAGAGCGTTTCGCCGTCGAGAGCTACCTCGAGCATCAAGGGTCGAGTTTTGTGCGCCGCTTCGATGCGAACTCTTATATCGTGATCACGCGGGCGATGGATTATTTCGACCTCGCTGCCGACCATGGAGGATCGCTGGCTGCAGCCTTTCGCCACACGAAATCGCGCTTCCTGCTGGTCTCGTTCAGTTCCGACTGGCTGTTTCCGACCGCCGAAAGCCGGACGATGGCCCGCGCGCTCAACCAGGTTGCCGCAAATGTCAGCTTTGTCGAAATCCTGAGCGACAAGGGACATGATGCCTTCCTGCTCGATGAGCCGGATTTCCACCGCACGGTTGCCGGCTTCATCTCCGGCGCGGCGGAAGCGGCGGGGCTGCAATGAGCCAGGCAACACCGGTGCGGTTCGTTGCCAAAAACCTGCGTGTCGATCTTGAGTTGATCGCAGGGATGATCCCCCCGGGCTCCCGCGTGCTGGATATCGGCTGCGGCGATGGGGCGTTGATCGACCTTCTGGCCCGCACCCGGCGATGCGATGCCCGCGGCATCGAGATCGACATGGCCGAAGTCACCCGCGCCGTCGCGCATGGCCTGCCGGTGATGCAGGGAGACGCGGATACCGACCTTATCCATTACCCCGACAACACATTCGATTATGTCGTTCTGTCGCGCACGCTCCAGGCTGTCGAACAGCCGCGCGAAGTGCTGCGCCAGATGCTGCGCGTCGGCACCAGGGCGATCGTCAGCTTTCCGAATTTCGGTCACTGGAGCCTGCGTTGGCAGTTATTCTCGACAGGCCGCATGCCGATGACCACGACGTGGAACCGGATGTGGTACGAGACACCCAACATCCATCCCTGCACGATCCGCGACTTCTTCGACCTCTGTGCGAAGGACCGCTATCAGGTCGAACAATGGCTGGCGGCCGACGAGGCCGGGCGGCGTGCACCGTGGCGCCGCTTTCCGCTGCTGGCCAATCTGTTCGGCGAGCAGGGTTTGTTCGTGTTGAAGCGCGAACTGGCGATGGAAAGCTGAAGCCGGTATCGCGCCGCTCCCCATGGACGCAGTGATTGTCGAAAATCTGACCAAGCGTTTTGGCACTGTCCGCGCCGTCGACAGTGTCAGCTTCCGCCTGCCCGCCGGGACGACTTGCGGCTTGCTGGGAGGAAATGGCGCCGGCAAGACGACCACGATTTCCATGCTTCTCGGTATCCTGGCGCCTGACGCCGGCTCGATCGAGGTGCTCGGACACGATATGGCGCGAGACCGGTTCGCAGCACTCGCCCGGATGAACTATTCCTCACCCTATGTCGCCCTGCCGATGCGGCTGACCGTCAGTGAAAATCTCCGCGTCTACGGCCACCTCTACAACGTGCCTCGGCTTGAGAACCGGATTCGCGAACTGGCGCGGGATTTTGACCTCGAGGGACTCCTCTCGCGCAAGGCGGGAGCCCTTTCAGCGGGGCAAAAAACCCGAGTAGCGTTGGCAAAGTCTCTGATCAACCGACCATCCCTGCTCCTGCTCGATGAACCGACCGCCAGTCTCGATCCGGATACAGCTGATTACGTGCGCGGCGTCCTCGAGCGATATCGCGACGAAACGGGGGCGGCCATTCTGCTCGCATCGCACAACATGGCCGAGGTCGAACGACTCTGCTCCCAGGTGCTCATGATGAAAGGCGGGCGGATCGTCGACCGCGGCACGCCGGGCGACCTTATCACGCGCTACGGCCGCGACGATCTGGAACAGGTCTTTCTCGCCATCGCGCGCAATCCGGAGACGCTGCCGCCGTGATCGCCGCCCTTCGCCGGATATGGGGTCTGATCTATCGCCATCTCTGCCTTTACCGGCGGTCCTGGCCACGGGTTCTCGAACTCGCCTACTGGCCCACCCTGGAATTGCTGATCTGGGGGTTCACGGCTCAGTTCGTCATGAAGGGCCATGCCGATCTGGCGATCCGCACCGCCGGCGCGCTGATCGGCGGCGTGCTGCTCTGGGAAGTCGCCCTCCGCGCCCAGATGGGTGTTACGATATCGTTCCTCGAAGAAATCTGGTCACGCAATCTCGGCCATGTCTTCGTCAGCCCCCTGCGGCCGCGCGAAATGGTGCTGGCACTGCTTGGCGTCTCGGTCCTGCGCACGGTCGTGGGCCTCACGCCGGCCGCCGGCATCGCTTTCTTTCTCTACGAATTCAATATCTTCACGTTCGGCCTCGCTTTGATCCTGTTTGTCGCCAATCTTTTCCTGATGGGATGGTGGCTTGCGCTCGGCGTGATTTCCCTCCTGTTCCGCTATGGGGCATCGGCTGAGGCGCTCGCCTGGACGCTCGCTTTCGGGCTTACCCCGGTCGCCTGCGTGTTTTATCCGGTCTCGGTTCTGCCGCCATGGCTGCGCCCGGTTGCCGAAGCCCTGCCGGCCGCACATATCTTCGCCGGCATGCGCACCGCGCTGTATCACCACAAGACGGATATCGGCCAGCTTGCGATTGCTGCCGGGCTGAACCTGTTCTGGATGGGCTGCGCCGGTTTGATATTCGCATTGCAGTTCAGGGCAGCCCGCCGCAGCGGCGCTCTGGTCACGATCGGCGAATGATCGTTCACTCCCCCTCCCGCAATCCACGGAATCCAACATGACACCGACGACATTCTGGCTGATTCGGCATGCGACCGTGACACCCCAAGCGCTCGCATTGCTCTATGGCCAGATGGATGTCCCGATCTGTGAGTTGCGCCGCGCTCAGGATGCACCCCGCTATGCGGCTCTCGCCCAGTCCCTGCCCCGCCCGGCGCAATGGTTCGTCACGCCGCTATCGCGCACAAGCCTGACCGCGGAGGCCATCATGAACGCCGGATATGGGCCCATCGCGCCTCGCGTGGAGGAAACCCTCATCGAGCAGGATTTCGGAACATGGCAGGGCATGCGGATGGATAAATTCGCAGAACGAGGCGCGCGGCATCCGTTCTGGCCGGTTGGCGGCGATGAACAGCCGCCGGATGGGGAGAGTTTTGCCCAGCTGCGCCAACGGGTGGGCGCGGGCCTTGAGCGGTTGAGCACCGATCATGAAGGGGAACATGTTGTCGCGGTGTCTCATGGTGGTGCCATCCGTGCAGCGGTGGCGCATGCGCTGGATCTGACAGCCCATCAGGCCTTGAGCCTCGCCGTCGAAAATCTGTCGGTGACCCGGCTTGAGCGCCACGATCGCGCCTGGAGGGTCGTCACGGTCAATGAACAAATTTCCATTTGAACGTCAGCCCGATCCGGGCCACATCCGATCAACACCTGTCCAGAGCGGAGACGAGCAATGACGCAACGCAAGACCACGGCATGGCGCCAGGCGCGAAAGACGCTCTATGCCGGGGTTACCGCACTGTCGGTCACAATTCCCCTTGCATCATGCGCCTCGGGTGCCGGCTCGCCGAACGCCGCCCAGGAACTCGTCGACCGGTCGACCCTCACGGTCGAGACAATGCTCGGATCGGGAACCCCGTCCGCCGGCCAGGCCACCCAGATGCTGCGAAATGCCAAGGCGGTCGTGGTCTGTCCGCGCATCTTCAAGGCAGGCTTCTTCATCGGCGGCGAAGGTGGAAGCTGCGTTCTGGTTTCACGCGCGGCCGGCGGTTCATGGTCCGATCCCGCCTTCTACACGATGGGGAGCGGCAGCTTCGGCCTTCAGATCGGCGCACAGGACGCCGAGGTCATCATGCTGCTGATGAACAACACCGCGCTGAACGCCTTTCTCAGCAGCCAGTTCAAGATGGGAGCCGACGCTGGCGTCTCGGTGGCCACGATCGGGGCTGGGATCGGCGGTTCAACCGGAACGGCGCTTGGCGCTGACATCGTCACATTTACCAAGGCGCGCGGGCTTTACGGCGGGATTTCCCTCTCAGGCTCCGTTTTCTCGAACGATGAGGCGCTCGATCAACAATATTACGGGCAGACCGTCGCTCCGCGTCAGATCGTCGTGAACATGGCGGTCAATAATGCAGGCGCCAACCCGCTGCGGGCGATGCTCTCCAGATATGGTGGCTGAAGCCCATACAAAGGCAGGATAGATCCTTTGATGGGATGACATCATCGCAGGTCATCCTGGGGTTGCGCGTCGCCTGATTGCCGGGCCAGGAAGCCAAGCGGGTATTCTGGTCCTTTTCTGCCATCTGCGTCCGGGCTAGACTGATCGCATGTCGCAATCCGGTGTTGAACCGTTCTGGCGTCGCAAGCGCCTTGGAGAGATGACCCAATCGGAATGGGAATCCCTCTGCGATGGTTGCGGCCGATGCTGCCTGCATAAGCTGAGGGACGAAGAGACCAACGAACTCGCCTTCACGGATGTCTCCTGTCACCAGCTCGACCGGACGACCGGGCGGTGTCTCGACTATAAAAATCGCCTGCACAAGGTTCCCGACTGCACAGCCTTGACACCCGAACTCGTCGACGCGATCGACTGGCTTCCTCCCTCATGCGCGTACCGCCTGGTTGCTGAGGGGCGCGATCTCCCGGATTGGCATCCATTGCGCACGGGCGATCCGGACAGCACGCGCCGGGCTGGGGCATCGGTTGCCGGACGGGTGCGAACTGAGCGAACCGTTGAAAATCTGGAGGATCATATCGTTGAGTGGCCGGTTCTCTGGCCGCGCGCCGGTGATCGCGACGAATAGGATCTTCTGATGCCACACATGCCGTTCAGCATCGCACCGATGGAAGACGCTGAACCTGTCATCGTAGGCGGCCTGCAGGCCACGATTGTCTGGCGGAAAAACAATCGGGCGAGGCGCGTTGCATTGCGGATCGATCCGCAAGCAGGCCGGATTGTCATCACATTGCCGCCGCGCGGATCCCGCCAGGCCGGGTTGGCGCTGCTTCGCGGGCATGAATCGTGGGTTGCCGAACGCCTCGCCTCCCTGCCGCCGGCCCTCGTGATCGCGGATGGAAATGAAATTCCGGTCTTCGGTCAACCGCACAGGATCGTCCACGATCGCGGAACCCGCGGCGGAGCGGCGATCGAGACCCCAGTGATCCGGGTTTCCGGCCATCCGGATTTCCTGGCCCGCCGCGTTCGCGACATGTTGCGCGATCTCGCCTTTCGTGAATTCTCGGCAATGGCACGGCACATGGCGGCGCAATTCCGTGCGCGCCCCGCTGCGGTCCGCATAAAGGACACCCACACCCGATGGGGTAGTTGCACCGCCGATGGAACGATGATGTTCTCATGGCGTCTCATAATGGCGCCACGCTTCGTTCAGGATTATGTTGTCGCACACGAAACGGCTCATTTGCGTCATATGAATCATGGGCCGGATTTCTGGACGCTGGTGGAGACTCTGACACCATACCGCGCAGAGGCGACAAGCTGGCTGCATCGCGAAGGGCCCGGACTCCTGCGGATTTCCTGATCGCCACACATCTCAAACCCAATGAACAAGGCCAATCCATGAAAGCAGTCGCCTTTACGCATTCTCTGCCGATCACGGCGGACGACGCGCTGATCGATATCGAGGCTCCGGATCCCGTGCTGCGTGCCCATGATGTCCTGGTCGAGATCCGCGCCGTATCGGTCAATCCGGTCGACACCAAGATCAGGCGCCGCAACGAGCCACTCGGCGAACCCCGGATACTCGGCTTTGACGCCTCGGGCATCGTTCGGGCCGTAGGCCCCGGTGTGACGCGGTTTGGAATCGGCGATGAGGTCTTTTATGCGGGCTCGGTCGATCGCCAGGGCTCCAACGCGCAGTTCCAGGCGGTCGATGAGCGCCTTGTTGCCCGCAAACCCCGCTCCCTCAGCTTTGCCGAGGCCGCGGCGCTGCCGCTGACCACATTGACCGCGTGGGAAATGCTGTTCGACCGCTTCTCCATTCCGAGAGATCGTGTCCATCACGATACGCTGCTGATCGTCGGTGGCGCCGGAGGCGTCGGCTCAATGGCGATCCAGCTAGCGCGCCAGCTCACCGGTCTCGTCGTGGTTGCGACAGCCTCAAGACCCGAAACGATCAACTGGTGCTCCTCACTCGGCGCTCACCACGTCATCGACCACCATCATCCCGTGGCGGCCCAGCTCGAGATGGTCGAAGCCAGCGCGCCGAGCTACATTTTCTGCACCAATCACGTGGAGAAGCACTGGCGCGAACTATGCCATGTGCTGGCCCCCGAAGGGCGGATCGGGCTGATCGAGTCGACCGGCCCGCTCGACATGCACGAGATATTCAACAAATCAGCATCGGTGCATACCGAATACATGTTTGCCCGTTCACTTCACCAGACGGCGCAGATGATCGAGCAACACCACATCCTCCAGTCGGTGAGCCGCCTTGTCGATCAGGAGGTTCTTCGCACGACGATGACGGAAAATTACGGGCCGATCACGGCCGCCAACCTTCGGCGGGCACATGCTGCGATCGAAAGCGGCACAACGCGCGGCAAGATCGTTCTAGAAGGGTTTTGAGTGGATATCATTCTCGCCAGCACATCGGCCACGCGGCAATCGATGCTGCGATCGGCCGGTGTGACGCCGAATGCAGTTGCATCCGGCGTCGACGAAGCGCCGATCAAGCTGTCCTTCCGGGAGGCAGGCCAGTCTTCCACCGCCGCAGCCATGGCGCTGGCACGGGAAAAGGCACTGGCCGTATCGGCCCGACACCCCGACGCGCTGGTGATTGGTGCCGATCAGATACTGGATTGCGAGGGTCGCTGGTTTGACAAACCAGCTGACTTGCCAGCCGCCGCAGAACACTTACGGAAATTGTCAGCCCGGGTGCATCGGCTGGAAACCGCTGTCGTCTGCGCGGTGGCGGGCGCATGCCGCTGGGAGCATTCCGAAGCTCCCGAGCTGAAAATGCGCCGCCTGTCCGATAAATTCATCGCAGCCTACGTCGAATCCGAAAGCGATCAAATCCTGCACTCGGTTGGTGCCTACAGGCTTGAGGGGCTCGGCATTCAACTTTTCGAGCGTATCGACGGCGATTTTTTTACGATACTCGGCCTCCCGCTACTCCGCCTGCTTGCGTTCCTGCGTCAGTCCGGAGCGCTGCCCTCCTGATCGGGCGTAAGTGCCTGTTCCGCCTCCCCATCTGCCGGCGATGGCACAGATGTCTCGGCGGCTTCCGAACGATGAGCCATTTCCTCGAGGCGGGCGACGCGAGCGGCCAAAGCGTCCGCCTCGGCCCTCGCGCGCGAAGCGAGTTCCATTACCGCGTCGAATTCATCACGTCTGACAAGATCAAGGCGCCGGATGGCTTCCTCCACCCGGGTGCGGACCATTGCGGACATTTCATCGCGCAAGCCGCTGGCGGCAGACAGGGCACCGCCGGCAAGGCCCGCCAGATCGTCAAAAAATCGCGGTCTCTCGGTCATGCCTTTTCTCCTGCAGGTGGTGATGACGGATCATCATATGCCCACTATAACCACGTCCATGATACTGGTCACGGGCGGAGCTGGCTTCATCGGCTCCAATCTCCATGCGGAATTGCACAGAAGCGGTCGGGAAACCGTCATCGTCGACCGGCTACGTGCAAACGGCAAATGGCGTAATCTCCGGGCCCATCCTCCCTCGGCCATCGTTGATCCGGACAATCTGGAAAATTTTCTCGCCAGCGATCCGCCGATTGACGCGGTTGTCCATCTCGGCGCGATCAGCGAGACCACGGCAACGGACGGCGACCTTGTATGGCGCTCGAACGTCGTGCTCAGCCAGATGCTCTGGCATTGGTGTGCCGCGCAACAGCGTCCTTTCATCTATGCTTCCTCGGCGTCCACTTATGGCGACGGTTCATTCGGCTTTGATGATGACAACGACATCGAGGCGCTCCGCAGATTGCGGCCGATGAATTTATACGGCTGGTCGAAACATGCATTCGATCTTTGGGTTGCTGGCGAATGCGCCGCAGGCCGGCCGCGCCCGCCCCACTGGGCGGGATTGAAGTTCTTCAATGTCTACGGCCCGAACGAATATCACAAAGGCCGCATGATCTCGGTCATCAAGGTCAAGTACGACGAAATCGCGGCGGGGGAACCCGCGCGCCTGTTCCGGTCTGACAGGGCCGAGATTGCCGATGGCGAGCAGGCCCGGGATTTCATCTGGGTGGATGACGTTGTCGCGGCGATTGGCTTCCTGCTTGCGCACCCCAACGTCAGCGGTCTGTTCAATCTGGGCACGGGGAAAGCGCGGAGCTATGCGGACCTGGCCCGCGCCGTCTGCGCCGCATGCGGCGTTGCAGAACGGATAGAATTTGTCCCCATGCCTCAAAGCCTGGTCGGCCAGTATCAATCGTTTACCGAAGCGCGGATGGATCGCCTTCGCGCAGCAGGGTTTGATATGACGTTCACCACGCTCGAACAGGGTATCGAAACCTACATAAAACGCTTTCTCGGTCAGCCGGACCCTTACCGATGAAAAACGTTTATGTCTGGCCGCATTTCGACCCGATCCTGGTTCGGTTCGGGCCGTTCGCCGTTCATTATTACGCCCTGGCCTACATCACGGCTCTGGTGCTTGGCTGGAGGCTGATGCGCCGGCTGGTCCGGGAGGCGCCGGTCGTCGCGACCCATGAACAGGTTGACGATTTCCTGTCCTGGGCAACGCTCGGCGTCGTGCTGGGTGGGCGGCTAGGCTACATAGTATTCTACCAGCCGGTTTATTTCCTCGACCACCTCAACCGCACCTACGCGGTGTGGGATGGAGGGATGAGCTTTCATGGCGGAATGCTGGGTGTAGCGGTTGCGATCCTGATCTATTGCGGGCGCAACGGCCTCGATCCATGGCGGTTTGGCGACCGGGTTGCCGTGCCGGTGCCAATCGGCCTCTTCCTCGGGCGGATTGCAAACTTCGTGAATGGCGAGCTCTGGGGCCGCCCTGCTCCCTCCTGGTTTCCGTTTCGCATCATCTATCCCGAATCGGGATCTGACGTTCCCCGCTATCCGTCAGAACTGATCGAGGCTACGCTCGAAGGGTTAGTGCTCTTCCTCGTCCTGTTCATCGCCTCCCGCAACGAGCGTATCCGGAACCAGCCCGGGTATCTCGGCGGCATGTTCGTGATGGGCTACGGCATCGCACGAACGGTTGCCGAAGGCTTCCGTCAGCCCGACTGGTTCCTGGGTTATCTGATGTTCGGGCTGACCATGGGGCAGTTGCTTTCCATCCCGATGATCGTGATCGGTGCGACCATGATCTGGCGGGCGAAATATGTCACCCGCCCGAAGGCGGCTCCAGCCGGGGCATGATCGAGCGGTTGGACGCTTTCATGGCGCGGGCCAACGCCGCCTACTACGCCGAATGTGATCCATTCAGGGATTTCACGACAGCGCCCGAAATCAGCCAGATCTTTGGTGAATTGATCGGCCTCTGGGCAGCTGTCACCTGGCGAATGCTCGGCCGCCCGGCTGTATTCTCACTGGTCGAGGCCGGCCCCGGGAACGGGCACCTGATGGCGGACGCGCTTCGGGCAGCCGGGCGCGCCGTGCCGGCGTTCACTAGGGCCGCGGAAATCCACCTCATCGAAACGTCACCGCGACTGATCGCCCTGCTAAGGCAGAAACTCCCGCAGGCCACGATTCACCCGGATCTGTCAACGATTCCCGATCGGCCGATCCTGCTTGTGGCGAATGAATTTCTTGATGCCCTGCCGATACGCCAATTCGTCAGGCGTGGCTCCGCCTGGCATGAACGATACGTGGCGGATGGTGATTTCATCGAGATGAGTACCGATCTCGATCTGCCGGATGCGCCGGATGGCGCAATCATCGAGCGGAGCGAAGGCGGAGACACATTTGTGCGCGATCTTGCCGCACGTATCGCAAAACGGAGCGGTGCCGCACTGCTGATCGATTATGGCCATGATCGCGGGGGAGCTGGCGCAACCCTGCAGGCGATTGAAAGCGGCAGGCCGGCGGATCCACTCGCGTATCCCGGCCGAAGCGATCTTACCGCCCATGTCGATTTCGCCCGCATGGCCATGATCGCCCGTCAGGCCGGCGCCGATATCCAGGGACCGCTGTCTCAAGGCGCCTTTCTCGCTACGATGGGCATTCATGAACGCACCGCCCAGCTGGGGCGTCACGCCAAGGCTGACGACGCAATGCGACTGCTTGCAGCCACACAGCGCCTCACCGCACCGGAAGCGATGGGCAGCCTTTTTCGTGTCATGGCGCTGGCGCCACGAGGATTTGAACGACTTCCCGGATTTTTGTCATGATCCCTTTCATCACTGCGGGGCTAGCCTCGCCCCATGGCTTTTTCTCCAGGCAAGGCGGCGTCTCTGAGGGCGCATATGACAGCCTGAACTGCGGGCAATATGGCAAGGACGATCCCCTGAACGTCGCCGAAAACCGGTCCCGCGCCATGCGCGCCATCGGCGGAATGCCCCACCGGCTGATCGGGCTGAAACAGGTGCACGGCGCGCGGGTCGTCCTGAACCCCGAACCTGGGGCCGCGATGATCGAAGCGGATGCGATGGTCACCGACCAGCCAGAGCTCGGCCTCGGCATCATCACCGCAGATTGCGCCCCGGTTCTGTTCAGCTCCGCTGATGGCAAAATCGTTGGCGCCGCTCATGCCGGATGGCGCGGCGCGGTCGCCGGCATTCTTGAGGAGACGGCAGAGCTGATGCGCGGGATCGGGGCTGAGGGAATAACCGCAGCGATCGGCCCATGCATTCACCAGGAAAGCTACGAGGTCGGAGCGGACATGAGGCAGGTTGTGCTTGACCGTGCAACTGAAGATACGCGCTTTTTTGCAGATGGCAGACCGGGTCACTGGCAATTCGATCTCCCCGGCTACTGTGCAGCGCGGCTTGCCGCGATCGGCGTCCAGACAATAATTCTTCCTCATGACACGCAGGCCGATGAAGCCGGCTATTTCTCACATCGTCGCCGGACCCTGCGCGGTGAGGGCGCGGGCGGACATCAGATATCGATCATCATGAGGCGTGCATGAAACGCCTGCTCTGCATGGCTTTCACACTGTTGCTGGCCGGATGTGGGACGCTGCCACAACCCCTGCTCGGCAAGCCAGGGGCGGAGGGGGCGCGCCTCGCGGTACCGCCGCCGCCGGTTCTGGTCATTCCCCCCTCCCCTGCGACATTGCTCGGGAGCAATGGATCGAAAGCCTATGCTCACGCTCTGGCCCATGCGCTGGACGATCAGAACGTGCCGGCCATGGTCCGCACCCCGCGAAACTACGATTGGGAGCTTTTGGCGACGGCAACCACTTCCGCGGGGCTGACAACGCCCGACTTCAAAATCATCGGGCCGAACCACAAAATATACGGCCACCTGACAGGCCAGCCCGTTGATGCCACCCGATGGGCAGAAGACGATCCTGCAACCATCGCCCACGCTGCCACGTCGGCAGCACCACGCCTCGCCAGGCAACTCGCTGCGATCAACGCCTCCGTGCAACAAAGCAATCCAGCCTCTCTCGAAAATCGCCCCCCCCAGGTGATGCTCCTCGGCGTGACCGGCGCACCTGGCGACGGCGACCACGCCCTGAAACTCGATCTTTCGCGGACTCTGCCAAGACAGGGCATTGTCATGGTCAAAGATAAATCCGACGCCGATTTTCTCGTCAGCGGACGCGTGAGGGTGAGCCCTCTCGACAAGACGAATCGGGACACCGAGAACAAGCTGGTCGAACTTGACTGGACGGTGAAAGACCGGCGCGGCAACTTCGTCGGCAAGGTATCCCAGCTACACGACCTGAAGAGCAGTGAAATGGCTCCGTATTGGGGCGATGTCGCTGCCGCGGCGGCACAGCAGGCGGCGCTGGGACTGAAGCAGGTTATCCGGAACGCAACGTTGCGGCATGACGCTGCGGCGAAGACTGGCAACAAACTCCGGAAGGATCCCATAACGGTGCAACAGCCGTGACGTGAAAGGCCAGCGCTTTCGCGCCACGAACATTCAGCAGAGCCGCCCCGTCCGTCCATCTGAAACAATCAGGCCCAATATTCTCAGGATCGTGAAATCCGGATTCGAACAATCCGGCAAGCATGCCGACCGGGGCCGAATCCAGCATTACGTGGTCAATGGCTATCCCGAGTTTGCGCCAATCCTGCGAGACCGGGTCCAACTCAGCGGGGCGCGATGTTGAGGATATGACGTGCACCCCTGAATTGGCGCCATTTTTGGGTAGAGTCCGTTTCTCGAGGAGACGGACGAATGAAGCGGAGCAGGTTTTCGGACGAGCAGATT
>NZ_NCAS01000112.1:0-1088 GCF_002255515.1 Acidiphilium sp. 20-67-58
CTCGTTCATGTCGGTGAAGTCGGACAGGCCCATCGCGCCCGGCTCATGGGTCTGGCGAAAGATGACCTCCTGCTCCGGCCCGTGCAGCGCGCGCCAGGTACGGATCCGCCGCTCCAGCGTGCGGCAGACGCCAGCGGCAAGATCCGGATGGCGCCGGCACATCTCCTCGAAGATCGCCACGGCCCTGAGGCCGGGCGCGGCTTCGAGAAGCGGCACCACCTCAGCGTCGAAGATCGTCGCCAGCGGATCCGGGCGGCGCCGGCCGCGCGGCGGCTTCGGCGATGACGGCAGGTGGCGCTCCTGCTCCAGCCGGTAGCCCGCGGCCGTGCTGAAGCCGGCCCTGGCGGCCGCCAGGGCAACACCGTCTGTCTGTCGATATCTCATGAAAAGCCTCTTCTGGTGGTCGTTGATGTGGCGCCCGGGCACGAAGGTCTCCCCGTTGTGACGAGGTATCCTCCGCGACCCGGACGGCCGCGACCACGGCGGCGCCCTGGCAAGGACGCCGCCCGGCTGGGGAGGCACCGGCTCCGGGCTACGCCCTCCGCCGGTGCCTCCCCAGCCGCATTCTCATCCTGATTGACGCTGGATTCTCACGTTGATTGCCGCGCGACAGTGGCGCCTGGCTGGCACCAGCCATGACTAATCACGATTGGCCATGATTAGTCATGGGTTATCAGGGTGATATGTGCCATGATTAGTCGTGGCCAAGAACAGCAGGGACGGGAATCGAGAGCGTGCTGCCCGGCGGCGGGCGGCTCTAGCCGAGCGCGGTATCAAGCAAGTCCTGCTTATGGCTCCGGAGCAGGCGCACCCGTTGCTGAAACACGCGGCTAGCCTGATGACCCGCGACGATGACCCACTGGAGCCACGTGCGGCGCTGCGTCGGGCTGGCGGGGCGAATGAGCCGGAGCCCGGCGATGCCTCGCCCGGCCTGGCTGCGGAACTGGAAGCCGCCAAAGCCAGGATCGCGGAAATCGAGCGTCAGGCAGAGGCGCAGAGGGTCATGGCGGATGACGCTGCCGAGCGTCAGAGGCGGCTGCTAGAGGTTGAGCAGGAGAAAGCGCGCGCGAGCGCAGAGGAGGCCCAGA
>NZ_NCAS01000023.1:0-51073 GCF_002255515.1 Acidiphilium sp. 20-67-58
TCGAAGGCGTCAGATTCAACGACGGCGTCGCACAATCCGACGCCACCCAGAGCCGCGCCGCCTGATCACGCCGCGTCACCCAAATTCCGCCATAGCTCACGATGATATAGGGCAAACTTCAGCGCGGCGGCCGTTGCGATTACACAATGTCCAGTATGATGCCGCACGGGGCGGGATGCTGTATGCATGCCCCCTGTGTCTCCGCGAAACCATCAAGTCGTACGACTGTGTTGAAACGCTGAAAATGAGGGGCTTCCATGACATGATGTAAATATTCATGTCGCCCGGCAGCCGGTATGGCCGGGGTTCAACGATTTCCGTGGCAAATCCGCCAGGACCCGAGCAGAGGCCCCCTATGGACCAGCTTTCCCTTATCAACACCTTTATCCGGGTCGCCGAACGCGGGTCGTTTTCTGCCGTTGCGCGTGATTTCAACACTTCGCAGCCCGTCATCTCACGCCAGATCGCCGCTCTCGAAGACCAGTTGGGCGTCAGGCTGATCCAGCGCACGACCCGACGACTCTCGCTGACCGAGGACGGCCAGATCTATCTTGAGCATGCGAAAGCGGTTGCCGACGCCGTCGATGCCGCGACCGCGAGCGTGGGCAGCGCGCGGAAGACACCGACCGGGCAGGTGCGCCTCGGCGTTCCCACGGCTGTCGGCCTCTATCTCGCGGCAAGGCTGCCCGAATTCTTCGCCCGCAATCCCGAAATCTCGCTCGACCTCAAGATGCGCGACGGCGCGTTCGACCTGATCGAGGAGGGACTGGATCTTGTGATTTCGGTGGTCGAGGCAACGCAGGCGAGCGTGATCACCCGCGTTCTGGGCACGGCCGCCTCCGTTCTCGTCGCCTCACCGGCCTATGTCGCCGCGCGCGGCGCGCCGGACACACCGCAAGACCTGCTGCGGCACGAATGCATCGTCTACACCCGGCCCGGCGCCGAGAGGGAATGGCGGTTTGCGCGCGATGGAATCGAGGAAACGGTGAGCGTGCAGGGCCGGTTCCACGTTGATTCGAGCGAGGCCGTGCGCCGCGCCGCACGGGCGGGGCTTGGAATAGCGCTCCTGCCGCGACTTACTACGATCGACGACGTCGTCGCCGGGCGGCTGGTTACCCTGCTCGACACTTTCGTGCCGATGAACGTGAAGATCCACGCAATCCTGCCATCCCGCCGCTATATTCCGGCGCGCACGAGGGCCATTCTCGATTTCCTGCAGGAAGAACTGGAGAAGACCCCCTTCCTGCAATCAACAGCGGGGATGGCGGGCGTTCATGCGCCGATCTTCGACTGAAGCGGCCACGCCGGATGGCGGTGTGGCGGTTTCCCTCAGCGGGCGACCATCTCACGCTCCCGGTCAGACCTGATGAGGCTCAGCTGAACCGGCCCATAGGTGCTGCTAAGGGCGAGGGACGGCTCGCCAGGGAGTATGGGCGTGGCACGCGCGAGGCGAACGCCGCCCAGTGCCGACCCGAAACCGGCCAGCAATGCCACCGTCAATGATGCAACGGCAATGAATTTCTGCACAATCACTCTCCAGATACGAAGGCGGGCCGGCACGAGAATGTCGCCGCCCGACCATGTTGCATTGCGATATGGCCCGGAAGCTGCCCGATAACCATGCCGAATTTCACATTTCTTTCATGAAGCTGCGGGATGAATGGGGGGACTCGCGCGTCCGCCCTATCCAGACCCGCCAGTGCAGGCAACCGCGAACTCAGGTCTGGCGCAGCACTGACAGCGCGGCGTCCGCCTCGTCCGGATCGAGATCGACCGCACGCTCGGCGATATCGCGGGCGAAGCCGCCGCGCGCGAGGGCTGCAAGGGCGCGCACCCGTTCGCCGGGACCGAAGGGCGGCAGGCGCCGGCGGCGCAGATAGGCGCAAGCCGCGGCGAGGTCGCGCGCCGGATCCTCCGGCACCACGCTCTCGGCAAGAGCCGAATCCACTCCTTTCCCAGCAAGATGGGCCAGCGTCGCCCGGCGTGACTTACCCTGGCGGGTCAAGCGGCGCGCCCTTCCATCGGCAAACGCCGCATCGTCGACGGCCCCGACCGCGGAGAGCGCGTCCACCACCGCCGGAACCGCAACCCGCGCTTTGCGGAGCGCGGCCGCGATTGTTTCGGCCTCAAGCCCGGCGCCTTCGGCGGCCCGCGCCCAGCGGTCGATCCTGCGGTTCAGAACGCGGGCGAGTCCTGCCTGCGTTGCCGCGAAACGGGCAAGATGGGCAAGGGCGCTTTCGCGCAGCGTGGCCTCATCCGGTGGCTTCGGCAGTGGCCTTGTCGCATTGCGGGTGGCTTTGGACATATCTGCATCCTGCCATGCGGGGGTGGCAGACCGGAAGACTGCTTGACCGTCGGCGCCTGCGGGAGATAGTGCGGCGCACCAGCAAGGAGTGAACCAATGGCCAAGTCCCCCGTCCGCATCGCCGTCACCGGCGCCGCCGGCCAGATTGCCTACGCGCTTGTTTTCCGCATTGCCAGCGGCGCGCTGCTCGGTCCCGACCAGCCGGTCATCCTCCACCTGCTCGACCTGCCGCAGATGCAGGGCGCGCTCGGCGGCGTCATGATGGAACTCGACGATTGCGCGTTCCCGCTCCTCGCCGGGATGGTCGCGACCGACGACCCCAAGGTTGCCTTCAAGGATATCGACATTGCCTTCCTCGTCGGTGCGCGGCCGCGCAGCAAGGGGATGGAGCGCAAGGACCTGCTCGGCGCCAATGCCGAGATCTTCACCGTCCAGGGCCGCGCGCTCAACGAGGCGGCGAAGCGCTCCGTTCGCGTCCTCGTGGTCGGCAATCCGGCGAATACCAACGCCTATATCGCGATGAAATCCGCACCGGACCTCTCGCCGGACTGCTTCTCGGCGATGATCCGGCTCGACCACAATCGCGCCGCCTCGATGCTCGCCGCCAAGGCGGGCGTGAATGTCGGGGATGTCGGCAAGCTGATCGTCTGGGGCAACCATTCGCCGACGATGTATCCGGACTACCGGTTCGCCGAGGCGGGTGGCCGCAAGCTCGCCGAAATCGTCAACGACGAGGCGTGGAATCGCGATGTGTTCATTCCCACCATCGGCAAGCGTGGCGCTGCCGTGATCGAGGCGCGCGGCGCTTCCTCCGCTGCCTCGGCCGCGAATGCCGCGATCGATCAGGTGCGTGACTGGGTCGTCGGCTCCAACGGCCGTTGGGTGTCGATGGCGATCGCGTCGGACGGCAGCTATGGCGTTCCCGAAGGCATCATGTTCGGTGTGCCCGTGACCACGCAGAACGGTGTCGTGACCCGCATCCAGAATCTCGAGATCGATGCCTTCGCCCAGTCGCGGCTCGACATCACGCTGAACGAACTCAAGGAAGAGCGCGAGGCGATCGCGCACCTGCTGGGCTGATTGTGGCTGGAACACTTTCTGGTCCTTTTGGATCGGAAAGTGCTCCATCATATTGATAAAAAATCATCTTTATCCGACCATACAATTCCATCTGATCGGACAACACTCAAGGGCCCCGGCGCGTGCCGGGGCCTTCCCGCGCGGGCTCAGACGGTGAACTGCTCGCGAATGATCCGTTCCGACAGGGCCCGATCGGGGTCGGACAGGATGCGGGCACGAACCGATCGATCCTCGCTCGCCGCCACCGAAATCACCCGCCGGACCTCGGTGAAGTCGGCAACGGCCGCCACCGGCCGTTTTTCGGATTCGAGGATCTCGAACAGGATTTCACTATCCGAGGGCAGCAGCGCACCGCGCCAGCGCCGCGGCCGGAACGCCGAGATCGGCGTCAGCGGCAAGAGGTTGGCCGAAAGCGGCACGATCGGTCCGTGCGCCGAAAGGTTGTAGGCTGTCGATCCCGCGGGGGTCGATACCAGCACGCCGTCACAGATCAACTCGGCGAGACGCACTCTGCCATCGATCGTGATCCGGATTTTCGCTGCCTGCCGCAATTGCCGCAGCAGACTCACCTCGTTGAACGCGAGCGCCTCTTCGACAGCCCCTGTCGAGGTGATCGCATGCATGCGAAGCGGGTGGATATCGTTGCATTGGGCGCGGGCGATGCGCGCCGGCAGGTCGGCCTCGGCGAAGTCGTTCATGAGGAAGCCGACCGAGCCACAATTCATGCCATATACCGGAAGCTCGCGTTCCAGCATGCTGTGCATCGTCTCCAGCATCAGCCCGTCGCCGCCGAGGGCAACGACGACTTCGGCTTGATCAGGGGCCGCATCGCCGTAGAGTGCGACCAGCCGCTCGCGCGCAGCGAGGGCCTGGTCGGTTGACGCGGCCGCGAAATGAATGCGGGTCAAGCGAGCTTGCGATGCTGGAGAACCGGCATGTCGCGCCGCACCCGTGCCGTCCGGGTGGGGTCGATGCGTGCCGTGGCGAAGCCCGGCCCATCGGAAACGCGGCTGACGACACCGCCCCACGGATCGGCGATCAACGCGTTGCCGTAGGTGAAGCGCGTCTCGCCGCGTCCATCGCGATGCGGCCCGACGCAGGCCGCCGCAGCGATCCAGCACTGGGTCTCGATCGCGCGGGCACGCAGCAACACCTCCCAGTGATCCTTCCCGGTTTGCAGGGTGAAGGCGGAGGGGACCATGATCAGGTCGGCACCGGCGCGGCGCAAGGCGAGGTAGAGTTCGGGAAAGCGCATGTCATAGCAGATCGACAGCCCCACCGTCAGACCGCCGATCCGGCAGGTCACGACGGCATCGCCGGCGCCATAGGTCGCACTTTCGCGGTAGCCGAGCCCATCCGGCGTGGTGATGTCGAACAGGTGGATCTTGCGATAGCGCGCGATCTCCCGCCCATCGGGGTCGAAGACGAGCGTGGTGTTGTAGAGCCGGTCGTCCCCCTGTTCCCCGATCGACCCGCCATGCACATGAAGGCGGTGCCGCCGGGCGGTCTCGCGCAGGAATTCATAGGCCGGCCCGCCGGCGGCATCCGATCCGGAAGGCGGCAACGCCTCGGCGGCCTGCATCTTTGCCGCCCGGTCGCCGCCGAGACAGCTCCAGACCTCCGGCAACGACACGAGGCCGGGCCGGTCAGCGGCGACGGCGGCATCGATCAACCCCTGTGCCTGGGCGATGTTGGCGGCCTTGTCGGCGCCCGGCGACATTTGAATGACGGAGAGTCGAAGCGTATCTTCCTGCATGGGCGTATCGTGCGCCAGGTGCAGTGAGCAGGCAAGCGGACTATTCGGCCGCCCGCCGCGCGGCAAAATGGGCAGAGAGACGCTCCACGGCCTCGTCCAGAACCGCCTCGCGCTTGCAGAAGGCAAAGCGCGCATAATGGCGGGGCGCTTCGCCGGGGTAGAATGCGGAGACAGGAATGGCCGCCACCTTCGCGTGTTCGGTGATGTGCCGGCAGAAATCCGCATCGTCGCCGTTGAAGCCGAGGGGCGCGAAGTCGGCCGTCACGAAATAGGAGCCATGGCTCGGGAGCACGCCGAAGCCGATCCGCCGCAACCCGTCCGACAGCCGGTCGCGCTTCGCCGCGAGATCCGAGGCGAGCGACGCGAAATAGGCATCGTCCTTGGCGAGCCCGACCGCCACCGCGCGTTGCAGGTTGGGCGGCGTGGTGAAGGTAAGGTTCTGGTGCGCCCGCGCAATCACCCCCGCGAGCCGCGCCGGCGCCGTGACGTAGCCAATCTTCCAGCCGGTCAGGCTGAACGTCTTGCCCGCACTGCCGATGCGCACGCAACGCTCCCGCAGGCCCGGCAGGCTCATCAGCGGGATGTGCTTCAACCCATCGAAAATCAGATGCTCATACACCTCGTCGCAAACCGCATAACAGTCATGCTTCACCAAAAGATCAGCGATGAATTCCAGCTCATCGCGGGTGAAGACCTTGCCGGTCGGGTTCATCGGCGAGTTGAGCAGCAGCAGCTTGGTCTTGGGGCCGAAGGCTGCCGCCAGTTCGGCGCGCGGCAGCGCCCAGTCGGGCGGATTGAGCCGCACCAGCCTCGCGGTAGCGCCCACGAGCTGCACCACCGGCAGGTAGGTATCGTAGAGAGGTTCGATCAACACGACCTCATCGCCCGGATTGAGCAGGGCAAGCAGGCTGGCGGTGATCGCCTCGGTCGCACCCGAGGTCACGACCACCTCCCGCGCCGGGTCGGCGTCGATCCCGTAAAAGCGTCGGTTCGCGGCGGCCACCGCCTCGCGCAATTCGACGACGCCGGTGAGCGGGGGATACTGGTTCCGTCCGTCCCTCAGGGCCGAGGCTGCCGCCTCGATCACGTCGGACGGGCCATCCGTATCGGGAAAGCCCTGGCCGAGATTGATCGCCCCGTGCTCCACGGCCAGGGCGGACATCACCGTGAAGATGGTCGTGCCGATATTGTCGAGCAGTTGGTTTGGCGATTTCACGCGGGTCTCTCCAGAATGACGGATTTCGCACTATCGCGGCGCGGGGCCGAAGGGCAAGGGGTTTTGCGGGGCAGGCTTGATTTGCAGGCAATAACTGCCGTTTATTTAGGCATGGATCATGCCGCCCTTGTAGGCAATGGACGCGGCATTGTTTTTATCCACGACTGGCATGATGCATGCACCATTGGCATGATATCTGCAAAGCAGGTTTTGCCGGCCGGTGCGCGCACCAGCTCGCCGCGATCAACCGTAACAAGGAGGTGCCCGTCTCGGATCGGGCGTGAACCGGATGAAGAAAATCGAAGCGATCATAAAGCCGTTCAAGCTTGACGAGGTCAAGGAAGCCTTGCACGAGGTCGGGCTTCAGGGCATCACCGTCATGGAGGCGAAGGGATTTGGACGCCAGAAAGGCCATACCGAACTCTATCGCGGTGCTGAATATGTTGTTGATTTTCTGCCGAAGGTGAAGATCGAGGTGATCTGCGAGGATGCCGTTGCCGAGCGCGCGATCGAAGCCATCACCAACGCCGCGCGTACCGGGCGGATCGGTGACGGCAAGATCTTCGTTTCCACGATCGAGGAAGTTATCCGTATCCGCACCGGTGAAAAGGGCGAAGCGGCGATCTGACCCTCTGTTTCAATCCATCCCTCAAACCCAACGAGAGCGGGTCCGCATGGGGCGGGCCCGCACAATGACCAGCAGTGAGGACGACAATGGCGAAGAAGCCCGCCGGTAGCGGCGATGCGATCAGCAAGGTGATGGCCATGATGAAGGAGAACGGGGTCGAATATGTCGACCTGCGGTTCACCGATCCGCGCGGCAAGTGGCACCACACCGCCCAGCACATCTCCACCATGGGCGAGGACGCCTTCCGCGACGGCATCATGTTCGATGGCTCGTCCATCGCCGGCTGGAAGGTCATCAACGAGAGCGACATGATCCTGATGCCGGATCCGGAAACCGCGGTGATGGATCCCTTCGCCGCGAAGCCGAGCCTGGTCATCTTCTGCGACATTCTCGAACCCTCGACCGGCCTTCCCTATTCGCGCGACCCGCGTTCAACCGCGAAAAAGGTGGAAGCCTACGTGCGGGCATCCGGCGTCGGCGATTCCATCCTGTTCGGCGCCGAAGCCGAATTCTTCATTTTCGATTCCGTCCGCTTCGGCACCGGCGGCAATTTCGGCACCTACCAGCTCGACAGCATCGAAGGCCCCGGCTCCTCGATGAAGGACTACCCGGAAGGCAATATGGGCCATCGCCCGGTGGTGAAGGGTGGCTATTTCCCGGTTCCCCCGGTCGACTCCGAGAGCGATCTGCGCGCCGAAATGCTCTCGACCATGGGCGAGATGGGCCTGCCGATCGAGAAGCACCACCACGAGGTGGCGCAGAGCCAGCACGAACTCGGCACGAAGTTCGGCACGCTGGTGCAGATGGCCGACCAGATGCAGATCTACAAATACTGCGTCCACAACGTCGCTCACAGCTACGGCAAGACCGCGACGTTCATGCCGAAGCCGATCTATGGCGACAACGGCTCGGGCATGCACACCCATCAGTCGATCTGGAAGAACGGCAAGCCGCTCTTCGCCGGCAATGGTTATGCCGATCTCTCCGAGCTCTGCCTGTACTACATCGGCGGCATCATCAAGCACGCCAAGGCGCTGAACGCCTTCACCAACCCGAGCACGAACAGCTACAAGCGACTGATTCCGGGCTTCGAGGCGCCGGTGCTGCTGGCCTACTCGTCGCGCAACCGCTCGGCCTCGTGCCGCATCCCCTACACCACCAACCCGAAGGCCAAGCGCGTCGAGGTCCGCTTCCCCGACCCGACCGCGAACCCCTATCTCGCCTTCGCGGCGATGGCGATGGCCGGGCTCGACGGCATCAAGAACAAGATCCATCCGGGCGACCCGATGGACAAGAACCTCTACGACCTGCCCCCCGAAGAACTTCAGGGTATTCCGACCGTCTGCGGCTCGCTCCGCGAGGCGCTGGAATCCCTTGCCGCCGATCATGACTTCCTGCTCGCCGGCGATGTCTTCAGCAAGGAACAGATCGAGAGCTACATCGCGCTGAAGTGGGAAGAGGTCTACCGCTTCGAGCACACGCCGCATCCGGTCGAGTTCGAGATGTATTACTCGGCCTGATCGACAACGACTGCACGTATCCAGAAGCCGGTCCGCACCTGCGGGCCGGCTTTTTCTTTGCCTGCATCCCGACCATGTATCGGCAGGCACACGTCCACATCCCGCGGAAGCCGGGCTCCCGCAGGGCGACAGCTGTTTCCCTATGTTCAGGTGAGGCTCTATTCTGTTGCGGCCACGTCCAGCAGAGTTGACGGACAGCCAGGCATCATCGCTAGAGCATCATCCGATCAGATGGAATCATCTGATCGGATAAAGATGCTCGACTTATCAATATGATAGAGCACTACATCCGATTAGATAAAGATGTTCGGTTTATCAATATGATAGAGCGCTACATCCGATCCAAAAGGATCAGAAAGTGCTCTGACGGGAGAGATACGCGGATGGGCACAGCAGTCCTGGTTCTCAACGCCGGTTCATCGAGCATCAAATTCGGCATGTTCGAGATCGAAAACGGCCTGTCGCGGCGTGCCCATGGCACCATCGAGCGGATCGGCGAGGCACCGCATTTCCAGGGATTCGACGCAGCCGGCCAGCTTGTGACCGAGCGCCGATGGGACGACGCGGCCACCATGACGCATGAAGACCTGCTGAAGCCATTGCTGGAATGGGCCGATACGCACCTCGCCGGCGACCGGCTTGCCGGCGTCGGCCACCGCATCGTGCATGGCGGCCGGGAGTTCGCCGCCCCCGTCAGGCTGGACGAGACCGTTGTCGCGGCGCTCGATACGCTCGTGCCGCTGGCGCCGCTGCACCAGCCTCATAATCTCGCACCTGTGCGCGCCATTGCGTGCCTGCGGCCTGGCCTTGCGCAAATCGGCTGCTTCGATACCGGCTTTCACTGCACGATGGGCGATGTCGCAACGCGCCTGCCCCTCCCCGCGCGCTACCACGAAGCCGGCGTGCGCCGATATGGGTTTCACGGTATTTCGTATGAATACATCGCCGGGGCGCTTGCCGCGGCAGCGCCTGCCCGCGCCGCCGGCAAGGTGATCGCCGCGCATCTCGGCAACGGGGCCAGCGCCTGCGCGATGCTGGAAGGCCGGTCGGTCGAGACCAGCATGGGTTTCACCGCGCTGGACGGGCTGATGATGGGAACCCGCCCCGGCACGATCGATCCTGGCGTGGTGCTTTACATGGCCGAGCAGGAAGGGCTTGCCCCAGCCGCGATCAGTCATTGCTTGTATCACGAATGCGGGCTGTTGGGCGTCTCGGGCGAGGCGTCCGACATGCGCACGCTGCTGGCGAGTTCACACCCCGACTCCCGTCTCGCGGTGGAGTTGTTCTGCCATCGCGCCGCCCGCGAGATCGCTGCGCTGACCATCGCTCTTGGCGGTCTCGAAACGCTTGTCTTTACTGCCGGCATCGGGGAGCACGCGCCGGAAATCCGCGCGAAGATCTGTACCCGACTGGGCCATTTCGGCATCATCATCGATGATGCCGCGAACCGGCGTCATGCGCCGGTCATTTCGGCGGCCTCCTCACCGGTCGAGGTGCGCGTGATCGCCACTGACGAGGAAGCCATGATCGCGCGCCATGCCGCAGCCCTGCTGCGTGGCTGACCAGCTCGATTGCCACCAAAACGTCATCCAACGCCGAACGCCTCTGGTCTAGAGCGTTCCGCGGCGGCTGCGGCCTGACGGGCGCGGCCGATTCATCCGTGGATCCGCGCGATACGCGGCCTGGCAACAAAGGAGTTCCTGAATGAAACGCGCATTCCTTCTGGCCTGCTCGGCGCTTGTCGCCGTCAGCGCCGCGGCCTTCGCCGCGAATGGCCAGGAAGTCGTCACCCAGCCTGCCGCTCATGGCATTGTCAGCACGATGATGGACAAGCCGCAGCCGGTGCTGAGCGACGCGGAAATGACCGCTCTGGTCCGCCGCAAGATCAAGTATGTGTTCGTGCTGTATCAGGAGAACCGCTCGTTCGACTCCTATTTCGGCACCTTCCCCGGCGCTGACGGGCTCTATTCGCAGCCGGCCGCGAAAACCCGCGGCTTCGTGCAGACGCTGATCAACACCGATGGCAGTGCTGCCACCATCTCGCCCTTCCGCATCGGGCCCAAGCAATATGCGTGGGACACTGACGACATCGACCATTCGCACGGCCGCATCGTTGCCAAGATGGACGTCACCGCCGGCAAGCCGCTGATGGACAAGTTCGCCGTCACCGAGGAGAAAAAATATTCGCCGACCGGCAATCCCTCGCTGAAGGCGAAGCAGTTCGGCGAACTCGCGATGGCCTACGAGGATTGCGACACGGTGCCCTTCCTCTGGCGCTACGCCGACCGGTTCGTGCTGTTCGACCATGTCTTTCAGGACATTGCCGGCCCCTCGACGCCCGGCAACCTGTCGATCTTCGCCGCGCAGACCGGCCTGACCCAGTGGGCGCTACACCCGAGCGAGGCGACCGGAACCTACAAGGGCGGACCGACGGCCACGAATGCTGCCGGCGGCAAGATTTCCGAGGCAGGCGCCGGCGTGCCGGTCGTCACCGATGATGATCCGCTCTGGGGCTCACCGTTCGATCCGCACAAAGCGGTGCCGGTCAATCCGCACGACTTCGCCAGCCCGCACGGCACGCATGTGCAGATCAACCAGACCTATGCCTCGCTGGCGCTGACCACCGCAGGAAAGGCCATCAAGGGCGAAACCGCGCGCGACACCGCTCCGGATACCGATCTGGCGGACGTCCGGCAGGATGTTGCCTATCTCTCGGCACATGGCCAGAAGCCGGTCGGCTGGGGATGGTACGAAGAAGGCTATGGCAAGGATGCCGGCGACAAGCATGCCGGCCCCACCGACGCCCAGGGCATGCATGCAGCCTACATCACCCATCATAACGGCCCGCAATATTTCGGATACGTCGCCAACAACCCGGCCGAGCGCGATCACCTGCACGGCGCATCGGCGTTCTATACTGCGCTGCGGACCTCAACCCTGCCGGCTTCGGGCGGCGTCTTCTATCTCAAGGGCGGCTTCCGCAACGACATGGGCCTGACCCCGGACAACCCTGACGCCAAGGCCCGCAAGAACTTCGTCGGCGACGATGATCATCCCGCCTATTCGGATGCCCAGATCAGCGAGGCGTTTGTCGCCCGTGCGGTCAACGCGATCGCCAGCAGCAAATACTGGAAGCACGCGGCGATCATCATCACCTGGGACGACTCCGAAGGAG
The DNA here is from genome assembly GCF_002255515.1 of Acidiphilium sp. 20-67-58. Taxonomy (NCBI): domain Bacteria; kingdom Pseudomonadati; phylum Pseudomonadota; class Alphaproteobacteria; order Acetobacterales; family Acidocellaceae; genus Acidiphilium; species Acidiphilium sp. 20-67-58. Next base: position 11,681 of record NZ_NCAS01000023.1, read on the forward strand.
ATTACGACCATGTGCCGCCGCCGGTGGTCATCGAAGGGCCGGATCACAAGCCGCTCACCTTCGGCCCGCGCGTGCCGCTCATCGTCATTTCGCCCTATGCGCGGGTTCATCAGATCTCGCACGCGGTGGGCAGCCAGGCATCGGTCGTGAAGTTCGTCGACAAGGTGTTCGGCCTGACGCCGCTCGCCCGCCTGCCGGACGAGATGAAAGGTCGCCGCCTTGGCCAGAAGGAATTCGGCGAGGCCAATGTCGGTCCGGCAGACGCGATCACACCCGACACCTCTGACCTGATGAGCGCGTTCGACCCGGCACGGCTCGAAGGCAAGGCTCGTGCATTGCCGCCGGGTTACGCGATCATCCCCGCCCACGATCTCAAGACCCTGCCGCAATTCGGCGGCAACGGGTGCAAAGTGGATGGCATCGTGCCGACTGATATCGCCAAGGGAATCCATACAAAAATCCCGGCCGACTTCAATCCGCTGCCCAAGACCAATCCGTCCGCCTGAGCGCAAACTTTATCGCCAGGTTTTGTATTTGGAGCATCATCCGATCGGGCATCATCGTCCGATCGGATGAATTTTATGGACGGCTTGCCATATGACGAGTCACGGGGTGATAGTCTGGTTCCTTACCTTGGCCGGGGAGCCCCCTGATGAGCTATCACATCTCCAAAGTCACCGATCTCGGGTTCGATGACGCCGTTGCCGCGACGGTCGCAGCGCTGCGCGCCGAAGGCTTCGGTGTTCTTACCGACATCGACGTGGCGGCGACCATGCAGGTGAAACTCGGCACACCATTCCGGCCCTATCGGATTCTCGGCGCATGCAACCCCCGCATGGCGCACGAGGCGCTGAAACTTGAAGACAAGGTCGGCACCATGCTGCCCTGCAATGTCATCGTCCAGCAGCACGATGACGGTTCGGTCGAAGTTTCGGCGATCGACCCGGTGACCTCGATGCAAGGGATCGAGAACCCAGAGCTTGGCCGACTGGCCGGCACCGTGCGCGAGATGCTGCGCAGCGTGGTGAATCACATCGCCTGAATCCGGCATACACACATCGTGAGCTTTGACCTGCCCCGCCTGGGGATCGTGATCTTCACCTTCTTCTTTGCCGGCATCGTCAAGGGAATTCTCGGTCTCGGCATGCCGGTCATTACGATGGGGGTTCTGGGCGCCATAATCAGCCCAGCAGAGGCCGCATCGCTGCTGCTGGTGCCATCCTTCGTAACGAATATCTGGCAGTTTCTGAGCCATCGCGGCGCCGGGAAGGCGATCGCACGGTTCTGGCCGATGATGGCCGGCATCCTCATCGGCGCACCGCTCGGCGCCGGACTGATCACCGGTCATGACGCACGGCCCGCCGTCGTCGCCCTCGGCATCGTTCTCATGGTCTATGCGCTGCTGGGATTAATGCATCCCCGGCTGCGCCTGCCGCCCGGCGCTGAGCCGTGGGCAGGGCCGCTGGCCGGCCTCGGCGCCGGCTTGCTCGCCGGCGCGACCGGGGTATTCGCCATTCCCACCATTCCGTATATCGCCGCACTCGGACTTGAGCGGGACGCGCTGATCCAGGCGCTCGGGCTGATCTTTTCTGCGGCGTCCCTCGCACTCGGCGCCGGACTGGCGTGGCACGGCGCGCTCCCCGCAACCTCTCTGGAGATATCGGCCATCGCCCTCGTGCCGGCCCTCGCCGGGATGAAGCTCGGCACCCGACTACGACGCAAGGTTCACCCTGACCGCTTCCGCGCCCTGTTCCTTTACGGCCTGATCGCACTCAGCGCGTTCATCATCTGGCAAGCGATCTCGGGCGCTGCGTGACCTCAGCCGGATCACCGGCAGGTGCTCGATGATCCCCCCTGCCGGCGCGCCGTTCCAACATGTCGGCGAACGCGTCGAGGATGCGCTGAACGGCCTGATTGCGATAGGCAAACTCCGCCTCCCGCTCAGGATGAACCAGCATAGCGGCATTTGCCTCGAAGACGAGAACTCGCCCGTCTGGAAGGATGGAAAAATCGATACCGGCATAATCGAGATCGAGGCGGCGCCCCACCGCGCTGACCGCCTCGAACGCTGCGGAACCCAGCACTGTCACGGGATCGTCGAGAAACCGAGCTTCCTCGGCCCTCCGCGCGGGATCGAGATCCATCCCCGCGGTCCAGTAATGCACCATCCAGTGCGGCCCGATCGCGAGATGATAGGGATAGACCTGCCGATCGACGAAGATCATCCGGTATTTGCGATAATAGCCGTCATCGCTCCGATAATCGATGAAACGGCTGAGATATTTGTCGCCGGCTTCGTGTGACGCTGCCGTCAGCTGCTCCGCGGTCTCCACGCGACGCAATCCATGGCCGCCATGCGTTCCCACAGGCCGGACAAGCGCCGGCAAACCAATGCTGACGGGAATCTCGCCAGCCGCAACCCGCAGCACCGGCGGCACCACAAGACCGTCGATCCCCGCGAGCAGCGCCGGCAGCGACGTACGCCCGGTGCGCATCACCGCCTCGGGCCGGTTCATCACAGGAAGTCCACCGGCGAGAAACCCGATTGTCGCGCCATCCAGCGGCGGCATCAGTTCGGCCTCGCCGATCGCATTGAAAACGAGGTCGTGCGGCGGCAGGTGGGGCAGATGGTTCACAGGATGATCGATGAACCAGTCGGTCAGCGCGTAGCGGGCATTCGGCAGCAAATGCTCGATGGGCAGGCTGGCTTCGGCGAGGCAGGTGAGTACCAGCACGCGCAATGCGTCTTGTGGTCCCGGGCGGACAAATACAGGGCCATTCCGGAACGCGACCTCGCGGTGCGCCGCGGCCGATTCGGGCTCGCTTCCGGCCAGCAGCACGGCAAGCGTGCGATGGGCGTCGATCAGTTCGGGACTGCACCGCAGCGCCGCTCGGGCGGCGTCGATCGCGAGGGCATTCTGCCCGAGGCGGGCCCGTGCCGAAGCCAGATTGGCAAGCGCTCGCCCGCTCGGATCATCTGGCGCAGCGCGCGCGAACCAGGTGGTTGCCTCTTCAAGCCGCCCGAGTTCGGCAAGACAGTTTCCAAGCGCCACCAGCACCGGCGCCCCCGTCGCACCGGCAGAGATCGCGGCGGCGAAGCCCTGCACCGCGGGTTCGAACTTCCCCAGCGCACGCAAGGCTCGCGCATGCACAAGAAAGACGCCGGGATCTGCGGTATCGGTGGCCGCACCGGCAATGGCGCACGCCGCCTCAGGATCTCCTCCCTCCAGCAACGCCGTCGCATAGGCCGCGACGATGCCGGGCTGACGGGGATCGGCAGCATGGAGATCACGATAGATACCGATGAGGTCGATCGCTCCATCCGCTGCGGCAAAGTTCATAACAGGAGTTTGACACGGCAGAGTGAAGGCTCGGTTAATCTTTCAGGCAGATCACGCAAGCCCGAATGAGGCCGCGTTGCGGTAAAGCATATAGACCGCCACGGCGAAAACGAGCCCGGCAAAAATCCGGTTGAGCGCGTCGCGCCGCCCCGCGAGGTGGATCGCCAGGCGCGTGCCGAGGAGCCCGCCAATCACGCCCCCCAGGATGAACTCCACGGCAACGGCCCAGTTCACAAGGCCGGAGGCCGCATAATTTACCGCTGTGGTCAGCCCGAAACTGCCGACCGAGAGCAGCGAGGAGCCGATCGCGAAAATCATCGGCATCCCGGTCGAGAAGAGCAGGCCAGGAACGATCAGGAAGCCCCCGCCAATGCCGAAAAAACCCGACAGCACGCCGACCGCGAGTGCCGCAACCGCTACCGCCAGCAGTCCGGTCATGTTCAGCCGTTCAGGCGGCCCGGTCTCGCGGTCGGCCATCTTGCGGGGGCGAAGCATCACCAACCCCACCGCGATCATCAGGATCGCGAAAAGAAACAGCAGCTTCTTGCCATCAAACGTCTTGCCGAGGGTGGAACCGGCCGCGGCGCCGACAATGCCAAGCACCGCGAAAATGGCAGCACTCCGCCACCGCACATTGCCCTTGCGGGCGTGGCCGCCAAAATTCGCAAAGGCATTGGCCGAAACCGCGAGCGCACTGGTGCCGATCGCGACATGGGGTGCCAGGCCAATGACGTAAAGCATCAGCGGGGTCGCCAAGATCGAGCCACCCCCGCCGATCAGCCCCAGCGTGAAGCCAACAGCGCTGCCGGATACAAGGGCAAGAACCGTCTCGATCATGGAAAATCTCCCCTGGCGGGTTACGCCACAAGACATTCTTATTCGCGAATATGTCTAGCCCCTGATATATCAGATTTCAAGAATACACCCCGCAGCCGCTTCAGGGCCGAACGATGACGTATCCCTTGCCAGCAAGTTCCATCAGCCGCGGCACGCCATAAGGAACCTGCTGCGCCTTTGGGTTCAGCACCGGCACATGGCCGGTCTCGCGCTTCAGAGTCTCGATCGTGTTCATGCAAACGTCGAACTCGACATTCTGCGCGATCAGGCTGTCGACCTGCTGGCGCAGCGGTGAGTCGGCAAAGGTAATTTCCACGCCTGGGCCGAAAGCCACCACGATGATCGACGCCGTCTCGGGCCAGACCTTCAGCACCGCATTGGCGTTGTTGAGAACCTCACGCTGCTTGCTCATCACCGAATCCGAGAGCTGCAACGCCAGCAGATGGGTGGCAAAAGGATTGTTGACGGCAGCGCGGCTCACACCCATTGCCGCCGCCGCAACGCCAAGACCGCCGAACAGCCTCCGGCGCGAACTCATGGGACAGCGTAGCCCGGATTGCCGGCGAGCCCGAGCACCTTGACCCGGTTGGGCCGCGTCAGCTTCACCGTCTTCACCTGGCGCAGATGCCGGGCCACCACATCCCAGACCGGCGCGCCGGTCTGCGGCAGTGACACCGAGGCCCAACTCGCAACGGTGTATTGTTTCGCCGCCTCGACCTTGGTGCCATTATCAAGCTCCATCGCGGAAATCCGGTGGCCGATCGATTGCCCCGGCGCGCAGGCATAGTTCATGCCGCCAACCCGGATCATGTCTCCCCCCTGCTGATAATACGGGTTGGGATTGAAGAGATTGTCACAGACATCTTCCATCACCGCCTTGATCTCGGCGCCAGTCATGGTCTGCTTGTACACCATCGGATAGGTGATGGCCGTTTCCGCCAGCAGATCGCCCATCGTCAGCGCTCGGTCGCCAAGCACCGTATTGCCCCAGCGAAAGCCGGGCGAAAAGGCGATCTGCGCACCGGTTTCGGCCCGCAGCGCGTCCATGATCACCTGATCGACAGAGCCGTAGAAATTGTTGCGCCGGTAGAGCAGCGTTTCCGTCTCGGCCAGTTTTTCATCGAGCATCGCGCGGTGCGGCGCCTCCTGCGCTTCCACCGCCGCCACCACCGCCGCGTCCTGCTTCACCTGATCGGCATAGATCGGCAGCAGCCGATAATGCACGTCCCTCACCCGGCCTTTCGTGAGTTCGAGGTCGAGTATTGCGACGAACTTGCCCCCCGTTCCGGCATTGGTCACCAGTGTGATGCCGCCGGGATTCTTTACCGGAACCGGATGCGGCACCGCATCGTGCGTATGGCCGCCGAGAATGACGTCGATCCCGCGCACCTGCGAAGCGAGCTTGAGATCGACCGGCATGCCGTTATGCGAGAGCAGCAGCACGGCATCGACCTTCTGCACCGCGCGCAATTCATCGACAAGCTTCTGTATCCGGCCGGGATGGATGCCGAACCGCCAGTCCGGCGTGAACCTCCTCGGATGCGCGATCGGCACATAGGGAAAAGCCTGGCCGATCACGCCGACGCGATAACCGCCAAGCTCGCAGATGATAGAGGGCTGAAACACGCGGCCGGTCTTCTGGTCGAAGGCGGGCGCGCCCATCATCTGCGATTCCGCCGAGAGAAATACGTTCTGCGCGATGAAGCGGCCGTGCATTGCCTTGATGAGCGCCTCGATCCCGTCCTGCCCGTAGGTGAACTCCCAGTGCCCGGTCATCGCATCGATGCCCAAAAGGTTGCCGAGCGCCACCATGTTCTGGCCACGGGTGAGATTGGCAATCCCCGTGCCCTGGCAGAGATCGCCGCCATCGAGCAGGATCGAGCGGCCCGGTCCGGCACCGGCGCGCAGATTGTCGATCACCGTCTTGAGGCTGGCGAACCCGCCAAGCCGCCCGTAGCGGTGCGCCAACGCCTCGAAATCGAGGAAGGTGAAGGCATGCGCATCCCGTGTGCCGGGTTTCATGTGATAAAAATCGAGGAAGGCAGCGCCAACCAGATGCGGCGGCTGCCCTGCTGCGCGACCAACCCCGATATTCTGCGTTGGCTCACGAAAATGCACCGGCCTTGCATTCGCATGCGTGTCGGTCTGGTGGATGATGCGGACATCGCCGCTCATCTTCACGTCATAAGGATCGGCGGCCGACCAGGCGAGCCGCGGCAACAGCGACGTGCTGGCCGCAGCGGTGAGAAGAGCGCGTCGTGCAATCGTCATCCATTCGGTCTCCGCCTGGCCGGCTTAGAGCGCTGTCCGATCCTGATGGATCGGATGATGCTCTAGCGCGTTACTGCATTCCGCCAGAGGCGCTTCTGGCTGCGCGCCTGGGCAATCGAAGCGGCGGCCAGCGCCGCGGCCCGTTTGGCCGTTGCCTCGGCGTTCGCGTAATCGCCGGTAGCCTCGGCCGCCTTGGCTGCTTTGAATGAAGCGACCGTCGGCGTCCACTGGTCATCCAGCGTCGCGGCGGTCTTCATCTTCGCCGCCGCCGCGGCGATCGCCCGCGCCGCATCGTCCTTCCCGGCGGCATGGGCAACGCCAAGACAAAAAGTCGCAGCAACCAGCACACAATTTATCCGTTTCATGACCGCGCCCCCGGGCCCGCGATCGGCAGGCCGTTGCTCATGTACGTGAGGAAATAGGCAAGGTCCCGATACGCCGCCGAATCCGGCTTCGCCGGCACCGAACGCACCTTCCTGTTGCAGCCGATGAACCGCCGCACCAGCGTGCCGACATCGCCCCATTTCGAACGATAGACGGGGAAAGAAGCCGTGATGCCAAGCGCCGGCGCGAGATACTGCCCCCGCAGCCGCTTGCCCGCTGCCTGCACATGGCAACTGGCGCAGGAAAAATTCAGCTGCCCCCTGCGGGAATAGAAATATTCCTTGCCCGCCTCATAGGCTGCAATGGCCCGCTTGTCGTTCGGAATAACGACATGGATCAGCTTGCCATCCGAGGTCGAGGTCATATAGGCGACGATATCGGCGAGTTCGCCCTTGGTCAGGCTGAGCGGCTTCAGCCCATGCCGCTTGCGGCATTCATTGATGGCGATGCCGATCGTGACGACCTTGCCGGTCTTTTCATCGAACTTCGGATAATCCTGTGCAATGCCGATCCCGCCCAGCGGAAAACACGAGGCGTAGTCTGCACCATCGGGAAACTTCGTCCCGAATGCCGTCTTCCCGGCATCAACCGCGAAGGAATAGGGCGGGAATTCCAGTATCTGCTTCCACTGCGCCCGGTCGTTGGCGCTGAAATTATAGGGCCCGTCGACGTAATCCTGCAGCGCGAGCGTTGGAAAACGTGTCTGGAAATAGGCCTGGAACGCCTTCAGATCCGCCGCCGGCCCGGCCTTTGCAAGGGGTGCTGCACCCAGTGTCAGCATTGCAAGAGCCACGATCATCGCCGATGTGCGTTGCATTGTCTGCTCCTCCCAGCCGCGCGCGCCGGCACAGAGGATGCCGACGCGCCTCGCTCACATGATTGACGCCGACATGTTGGCGGTTTCACCCTTGTTATCGACCCATGAAACCCCGATGGGATCGCCCGAGGCGCCGCCCTTGAAAGAGAATCTGATAAAGGGATTCTTGGAAACCGCGGGGCCCCAGAAGCCGCGCAGAACGAGCTTGCCCTTGTGGGTGAACTCGACGACCTCGATGTAATGCGGCGGAATGAGCTTGCCGTCCTTGCCCTTCACGAAGCCGGAATCCATCGGGTGCTTGATCAACGCCTCGACGGTCGTCACCCCGCCCGACGTGGTTGCGTGAACCAGAATCTGATGTGCCATCGTTCCTCTCCTCAGCCGCACCCGCCAAGCGTGACCTTCACCTGCTTCGACGTCGCGTAGAGCTTGCCGCCCGCCTTCACTGCCGCGACGACCTCCGTGGTACGGGCAAGTTTGAGGCGGCTCGATATGGCCGGACTGGTGCCCTCCGGAATTTCATAGGCACAAGCCAGCGAGTACGGATTGTGCCGCGCCAGCAGGGCAGCACCGGTAATGGCGGTCTCGTTCGCATCGACGGAGATCGGCACCACGGCGCCATTTTCGGCGATATCCGGTGCCTCCATCTTCACCTGGTCGGTCGAGACCAGAGTGGAGCTGCCCCACAACGCCTTCAGCGCCGCATCGGGCACGGTCGCCTTGAAGGCCGCTTCGGGCCATAGCGAAGCCTTTGGCGCCGGCACCGAAGCGGCGGCGAGGCCGGAGCGCGGCATTGCCAGCGCCGCCGCGGCCCCTGCGGCGCCCAGCAGCACCGTCCGGCGTGCGGGCCCTGTCTTGCGTGGTTCGGTCATCATCGTGTGTTTCCCCATCTCTTGTCTGCTTCGGCGCAGTTCGGTCTTCATTTGGTGTAGAGAAAATCGATTACTTCGTTGATCTGTTTCGGTGTCAGAATCAGGTTCTTCCCGAAGGCGGGCATCACCGTCTGCGGATTTCGCGCCTGCTCGTCGAAGACGATCGCATAGAATGTCTTGCGATCGGGCATCATTGCCTTCACGTTCTTCAGCGTTGGGCCGACATTGCCCGGCTCCACCGCGCCGGCGAAACTGTGGCATGCGGCGCAGTTGCCGAGCGATTTTGTGGTGGCGATCGTCTCGCCGGCGGCGATCTGCTGTGGCGTGGCCGCCAGCACGACAGCGGGCGACGCCGCGACGGCCAGCCCCATCAGGATGGTGGCAGGCTTCATTTCACCCTCCTCATTTGCTGCTGCCCTTCATGTCGTCCACCGGGCCGGTGGTGCGCGGAGTCAGCCCCATCTTTGCCGCGCTCGAAGTGATCCTGACGGATCCGGGCGGCGCGCAGTTCTTCATGCAGGCGGCATTATGCGTGACAGGCCGTGGATCTTTCCAGTTGAACGAGTTGCGGTTGGGCATCTTCACCCGCTTCACGCTCTGCGCATCGGCGACAAATTTGCCGTTCACGATGCCGTTGAGGTTGAGGATGAAGGCGGTCAGCGCATAAACCTGATCGGGCTTCAGCGTGTGCGGAGCGTAGAACGGCATCGCGCGGTTGATGTAATCCCACAGCGTCGTCGCATAGGGCCAGTAGCTGCCCACCGTCTTCTGGGGGGCAGCGCCCGCCAGCGACCCGACGCCACCGGCAAGCGCCGGATAGCCGTGCGCACCCTCGCCGAAACCGCCATGGCACATTGCGCAATCGCTCGAAAAGAGCTTTTCGCCGGCAGCCACAGTGCCGCTGCCCGGCGGCAGATTGGAGCCGTCGGGCGGCACGGCGATGGTCCAGCCGCCGATCTGCTGCATCGTCGGCGCGGTGCCGATGCCGTAATGGCCTGGCGGCGTCGCCGGCTTGTAATGCGTCAGCGCGCCATTGCCGGTGCCGAGATCGCGCCAAACCTCCAGCGTCGCCGCCGGCACGATTCCCTTGTAGGATGGCGCCGGTGCATCACCCGCGCGGGCCGCCGCAATCGCTGCGGCAAACCCGGTGACAGCAAGCAGAACCTTACGAGAGCTGGACATTGTTCACCGTCCCGTCGGCCAGCACCTGCCATGTCTGGATGGAGTTGTTCTCATAAACCGGATCACGCCCCCAGAATTTATGTTTCTGTGCGATCGTGGGCTGAACATAACCGGTCTCGTCGGTCACGCGGGACTGGATGAGCGCCGGCTTGCCATCCCACCGCCAGTTGAAGGTGAACCGGGTGAGGCAGCGCGAGAGAACGGGTCCGTCCAGCGCGGCGCGATGATAGCTCACCCCGCCATCGAGCGAGACATCGACATGCTTCACCCGCCCGTTGCCGCTCCAGGCAAGGCCGTGGATCTGGTAAAAGCCGGGTCCGCCGGTCAGCGACCTTTCCGGGCAGGGGAAGGTGATGACCGATTTCGCATTCATCGCCCAGGTAAAGCCGAGCGATTTTCCATCGCCCAGCAATTCGCTGTACTCGCTGGTCTCCTCGCGGGTAATCCAGGGCTCGGACCCGACCTCGAGCTGGCGCAGCCATTTCACGTTCACATTGCCCTGCCAGCCCGGCACGACGAGCCGCACCGGATAGCCCTGCTCGGGGCGGATCGCCTCCCCGTTCTGCCCCCAGGCCACGATGCAGTCATCGAGGCATTTCACCATCGGCAGGGAGCGATCCATATGCGCGCCATCCGATCCGGTGGCGAGCATCCAGCGGCTGTCGGGCAGCAGCCCCGCCTCGTCGAGCAGGGTCGACAGCCGTACCCCCGTCCATTCGGCACACCCGATCATCCCGTGGGTAAACTGCAGCGAATTGAGCTGCGCCGCCGGCCATTCGGTTGCGCCATTGGCGGGGCACTCGATGAAATGGATGCGCGATACCGAGGGGTATCGCATCAGCTGATCGAGCGTCAGCAGCAGCGGCCGCTTTACCCGGCCGGAGATCATCAGCCGGTAGTCCTTGGGGTCGATGCTGGGCCGGCCCGAATGGTAGCGCTCGAAGAACAGGCCATTCGGGGTGATGATTCCGTGATGGTCCTGCAAGGGCGTGAAGCTCGCATCCGCGTTCCTGGTTGGCGAAAGCCACGGCACGTAGCGACGGATGACGTTCTTTTCGAAGCGCGACGGCCTGCCGTAAGGGCGGGAGTCGACGCCCGCACCCAGCGCATTCGACCAGGCATTGTCAGCAGGCGGTGCGACCGTAGCCGCGCGAGCGCCGGTGGAAGCGGCTGTGGCGATCGCACCAAAAGCGGCGCCGAGCCTGAAAAGGCCCCTTCGATCGGTTTTGGACATTTCCCCTCGCAGCAGCAAAATTCTTCCTGATTGGGCGTCAGGAGCGATATTTTTCTGTCAAACCGACATTCATATAGTAAATTGAATATGTCAAACAGAAAATAAATATGGTGCAGGATCATGATCGCCATCCTCTCCTACATGCTGCTTTGGGCCAGCTTCGGCGCGGGGCACAGTTACCTGGCAGCGCCCGGCGGCCGGGCTTTGCTGTTGCAACTCGCCGGGCGCGGCGACCGCCTGGCCTATAACCTGATCGCCGCGGCACATCTCGCCCTGGTGCTGGCGATCGGCCGGCTCCTGTTCCCCGATCATGCCTTCAACCTGCCGCGCGAAATCATCCTGCCCGGCTGGATCGCGGCAGGTGCGGGCGCCATTGTCGTCGGGTTGGCAGGCCGGAACTACGATCTCGCCCGCTTTACCGGCCTTGCCCAGTTCCGGGCCGGCAAGCCCGACAGCGCCTCTCCGCCCGAACCACTGGCGATCGGGGGGATGAACAGGCTGGTGCGCCACCCCCTCTATCTCGGCCTGCTCCTGATCGTCTGGGGGCTTGCAACGTCGCCATTCCGCCTTGCCACCGCAGCCGCCGCAACGGTCTACCTCCTCATCGGCATCCGCTTCGAGGAACGAAACCTTCTGCGCCTCTACGGCGAGGCCTATCGGGACTACCGCGCCAGAGTGCCAATGCTCTTGCCGTTACTGCCAAAACGCCACTGAATTTACTTGACGCAAACGGCAATTGCCCCGACCCTGCCGACCGAGGGAGGACCACCACCATGAACGTGACGACAAAGATCAATCCGCCTGATGGAATATCAGCCGAAGAATGGCAGATCCGCTGCGACCTTGCTGCTCTTTACCGGCTGGTCGCACATTTCCGGATGACCGATTTCATCTACACCCATATCAGCGCGCGCGTGCCCGGCCCGGAACATCATTTCCTCATCAACGACTACGGCGTGATGTTTCATGAGATGCGGGCCTCCGACCTCGTGAAGATCGACCTCCACGGCAACCGCGTCGAAACGCCGGGCATGTCGGCCAAACGCGTGAACCAGGCCGGCTTCACCATCCATTCCGCCATTCACATCGCCCGGCCCGACCTCGTCTGTGTCGTGCATACCCACACCGCCGCCGGCATCGCGATCGCAGCGCAGGAACAGGGGCTCCTGCCGATCAGCCAACATGCGATGAAATTCTATGGCCGCCTGTCCTATCATGGCTACGAGGGCATCGCACTCGATCTCGACGAGCGTGAGCGCATCGTGCACGATCTCGGCCAGAACAAGGCGATGATCCTGCGCAATCACGGACTTCTGGTGGGCGGGCGCAGCATTCCCGAAGCGTTCCACGAGATCTATTTCCTGGAGCGCGCCTGCCAGGCGCAGGTGGCCGCGATGTCGGGCGGCGCCAAGCTGGTAATCCCGCCACGCGAGGTTTGCGAGCATACCGCGGCCCAGTTCAACATGGACGAGGCAAACCGCATGGCCCATTACGAGATGGCATGGCAATCCGCCCTTCGTCTCATCGAAGGAAACGGCGACTACCGGAGCTAGAGCATTTTCCGATCCCGACGAATTGGAAAATGCTCTAAATCACGCAGATTCGAAATCAAGCAGCAGCAGTTCTTACCCTTGCGGTCAGTGCGAAATACACGACACAAGACACCAGGGCGGAAACCGCAAACGAGATATCCCCAAACCCCGGATGAGTTGCCGCGAAACTTCCGACGAAGAGCGGATACTGGTTGAAGAACGGAACACTTGCGGCAATGCCGGCGATCCAGGCGGTAAATGCGGCATTGACCCCGCTTATCCGGCTGTGCCGGCGCGTGTAATGCGACAGCATCGTGACGGCGATCCAGGGGGCGGTCCAATATCCCAGGAAAAACAGAAAGCTCTCGTAGCTCTTGATGAAATGGGTGGCGGCAAGAACCGAGATCGCGGTGCCGATCGCGCCACTCAGCAGCGCGGCCTGATATTGCTTGAGCCGGAAACCGAGCGCCAGCGATGAAAGTGTCGCGGAGTATATGTTGATGATGTTGGCACTGATCGTGCCGACCACGATGGCAATGATCAGCGGCGCGTGGAACCAGTGCGGCATCCAGGGGGTGAACAGGTCCGACGGTTTCGAAAGTGCGACGGTTGCGCCGATCAGCGCCCCCAGCACTTCCATCCAGACGCAGGAAAGGAAGGTTGCCAGAAAGGCGTTGGTGAAGACGGCCCGACCGGTCACCGACCGGTCGCCAGTATGGTGAAGGTAGCGCGTGTAATCGGACGAATAGGGAATCCAGCCGAGAACATAGGCGACGATGATCGAGGTGGTGAGGATAAAGGCACCGGACACACCACCGACATTCTTCAGCATTTTCGGGTTGGCGGGCGGCAGATGTCCGACATGGCCGGCAGCGAAGGCGGTGAGCACCAGAAAGATCGCCACCAGCAGGAAGAAGAAATATTTCTCCGCCGCATGGATGAGGTCATGACCGATCGCGGCGATCGCGACCTGGACCACGCACAGCGCAATGATGTTCGGGATCAGCCCGGTGCCGAGCATGTATTCGAGAGCATAGCCGCCGATGATGGTGTTGACGCCAAACCACGAGAAGCCGCCGAAGAAGTTCAGGAACGACGGCAACCGGTTGCCGAGGGGGCCAAACCATGCGGCGCCCTGGATCATCTGCGGCAAGCCGTATTCCACCCCGAAGGTCGAGAACATGCCCAGCAATACGGCGCCAATCAGGTTGCCGAGCAGGATTGCGGCGATTGCGTCGACCGCGGACAGGCCGAATACGCCGGTTGCCAGCGCGCCCGTGGTAATGGTTGCGAACTCCACGTTCGCGGCCATCCAGAGCCCGAACAGCGCGCGCGGGCTACCGCGGGTTTCGTCCGGAGTGACCTTGTCGATCCCTTTTGTCTCGACCGTGATTGTGCCCGCTTCGGCCATTCCCGCCTTGCCCCTGTTGTTTGTTCCTGTGCTTTCGGATGCAGCAAAAACCGTGCCTGTGTAAATAGGCTATGCCGGGCGAGAGATGGGCAAAATCAAGGCCAGCCTGCCCACTCTGGAGGCAATCAGAGCCCCGCGCCGGGCAGCAGCACCCAGGCGGCCCCGGCGGCAATGGCGATGCCGTAGGGCAGAGCCGCCTTCCGGGCGCGCCAGCGCTCGACCATCCACAAGCGGCGAAGCAACCCGGCACCGCGCGGGAGCGGCCGCAAAGGCAGGCGCACCATGCGCAAGGCCAGATAGGCGAGCGCCAGCACGCCACCGGCAAGGGCCGTCGCGAAGAGGAAATCGGGAAGGGCCAGAGGCGGAAAGCCGATGGCGAGCGCCACGATCAGCTTCACATCGCCTCCGCCGACCAGCCGGCGCAAATACAGCAGGAGCAGTACCAGAAACAGCGCCGCAGCCACAGCCAGGCTCACCGCCAGAGGCTGGATGCCATCGCGAAGGCGCAGCGCCATCCCTGCCAGGGCAAGCAGCATGGAAACGCCGTCAGGGATGCGGCGCAGCAGCAAATCCTGCCAGCAGGCGACCGCCAGCGGCACGAGCATCGCGATCTGCACCACATGATCCATCGAGGCTTCCAAGGCTCGCGCCCCGCCGGGGCTCATCCGGCACAGAGTGACAGGCCAGGACGAAGGATCGGTTAACGCGACATCCCGATCGCCAGCACGATCAACTCCTTCGTCTTGCGATCGAGCGCGCCGCTAGAGCACTTTCCGATCCTTTCGGATCTCCCCCTTCATCCCGACGCGCCGGCCAGCATCAACGCCACCGCACAGGAGGCAAGGCGGGTGCGGGCGTCATCCGCCCGGCTGGTGAGCACGATCGGGATGCGCGCGCCGACGACGACGCCGGCGGCATCGGCCCCGGCCAGGAAGGTGAGCTGCTTCGCGACCATATTGCCCGCCTCGATATCCGGCACCAGCAGGATATCGGCCCGGCCGGCGACCGGCGACTCGATTCCCTTCTCGGCTGCGGCGCGCGCGTTCACCGCATTGTCGAAGGCCAGCGGACCATCGATGATGCCGCCGGTGATCTGCCCGCGCTGGCCCATCTTGCAGAGCGAAGCGGCATCGAGGGTGGACGGCATTGCGGGGTTCACCGTCTCCACCGCCGACAGAACGGCGAGGCGGGGCGTCTCGATCCCGATGGCGCGGGCAAGGTCGATCGCGTTCTGGGCAATATCGCGCTTGGTCGCGAGATCGGGGGCAATGTTGATCGCCGCATCGGTCACCAGCAACGGACGCGGATAGCTCGGCACGTCCATGACATAGACATGCGACAAACGCCGCCCGGTACGCAGGCCATTCTCGGCCAGCATCACCTCGTGCATCAGCTCGTCGGTGTGCAGCGCGCCCTTCATCAGCAGCTTCGCGGTGCCCTCGCGGACCAGTTCGACACCGCGCGCGGCAGCGGCGTGGCTGTGGGGAACCGGCTCGATCCGCAGATCCCCCAGATCGAGCCCGGCCTTTTCGGCGGCAGCACGGATCTTTGCCTCCGGCCCAACCAGGATGGGCACGATCAGCCCGGCCCGGGCCGCATCGAGCGCGCCGCGCAGGCTGACATCGTCGCAGGGATGCACCACGGCGGTGACCAGCGGGCCGCGCGCCCGCGCCTCGCCCAGCAGGATGTTGAACCGCTCGTGCCGGCTGAGCCGCACTTCCGGCAGCGGCATCGCCGGTCGCCGCACCTTCTCGGTCGGCGCGGCGACGAGGGCGGTGCCGCGGAGCACTTCGGTACCCGACTGGTTGACCGCCGTGCAGGCGAGGGTGACCCGATGCCGCGCCGGCTCGAGCTCGGTCACCGTCACCGTTGCGGTGATCTCGTCCCCCGGCCCGACAGGGGCGCGAAACTGGAGGCTCTGGTCGAGATAGATCGTGCCAGGGCCGGGCAATTTCGTGCCGAGCACCGCAGAAATCAGCCCCGCCGTCCACATGCCATGGACGATGATATGGTGAAATACGTCACCGCGGGCATATTCGGGGTCGAGATGCGCCGGATTGATATCTCCAGAGATATAGGCGAACAGGGCTATGTCATCGGGAAGCAGGATGCGGCTCACGCTCGCGGTATCGCCCACCTTCAACTCGTCGAACACACGGTTCTCGATCATCGGCGCCGCGAGGGGAGCGGGCGCCGGTCCGATATCGTTCATCTCGGTCTCCGGTCAGCGTTCGTGGATATAATGTCCGGGGGCGGCGCCGAGCACCGGATATCCGGCCTCCTCGCGGCCGAGCGGTGGTGGCGCGGCTGGCGCGCCGGAATGCACGCCGAGGAAAGCGACCCATTCCGGCCACCACGAACCATCATGCTGCGGCGCCTCGTCCTGCCAGGCCTCCGGCGCGAGATAGGGCTCGCCCGGGAGGCGCTGGAGGAGTACATAATGGCGATGCGGATGGCCCGGCTCGCTGACAATGCCTGCATTGTGCCCGCCGGAGGTCAGCACGAAGGTGATCGGGCCGCGGTTGAGCAGGTGCAGCTTGTAGACCGAGTGCCAGGGCGCAATGTGATCGCGCTCGGTACCGACGACGAAGAACGGGACATCGATATCGCCGATCGCAACCGGCCGGCCGCCGGCCGAAAGCCGCCCCTCGGCGAGATCGTTATGCAGGAAGAGATGGCGCAGATATTCGGCGTGCATGCGATAGGGCATGCGCGTCGCGTCCATGTTCCAGGACATCAGGTCGTTCGTATGTTCCTGCTCGCCGATGAAATAGCGGCGGATCATCCGCGACCAGATCAGGTCGTTCGAGCGCAGCATCTGGAAGGCGCCAGCCATCTGCTTGGTGTCGAGATAGCCCTGCTGCCACATCAGGTCTTCGAGGAAGGCGAGTTGCGCCTCGGTGATGAAGAGCTGGAGTTCGCCGGCCTCGGTGAAATCGGTCTGCGCGGCGAAGAGCGTGACGGAGGCGAGACGGCTGTCATGGTCGCGGGCCATGGCGGCGGCCGCAATCGAGAGCAGCGTGCCACCGAGGCAATAGCCGGTGGCGTGGATCTTCCGCGCACCAGTGATGGCGCTGACGGCATCGAGCGCGGCCATCACGCCATCGGCACGGTAATCATCGAGGGTGAGGTCGCGGTCGCCCTTGTCGGGGTTGTGCCAGGACATCATGAACACCGTATAGCCCTGCCCGACGAGGTAGCGGACCAGCGAGTTCTCCGGCGAGAGATCGAGGATGTAATATTTCATGATCCAGGCCGGGACGATCAGCACCGGCTCGGGCCGGACCTCATCCGTCGCCGGGGCATACTGGATCAGTTCGATCAGCCGGTTGCGGTAGACCACCTTGCCCGGCGTGACCGCGACGTCGCGCCCCGGCGCGAGCGGCAGCCGGTTCTCATGGTTCAGGGCGATCTCGGTATCCTTGAGCAGGTTGCGCAACCCGGCACGGATCGACTCGCCATGACTTTCGCGGGCCGCATGTTCGACTTCCGGATTGAGCATCGGCAGGTTGGCGGGCGCCATCGCGTCCAGCGCCTGGCGGATCATGAAATCGACGATGCGCTCATGGGCGGCATCGACCCCGGCGATGCCGGTTGCCGCATCGTGCCACCAACGTTCGACCCGGAGGAAATATTCCTTGTAGAGCCGGTACGGCATGTCCTGCCACCGGGGATGATCGAAACGATGATCGTTGTCGCAAGGCGGGGTGACGGCCTCCTCAAGGCCAAATGCCACACGCCAGACCGCAGCCCAATCCTCCATTGCGCGCCGGGCGAGGTCCATCCGCCGTGTGGGCTGATTCGCGAGATGCGCCGCCCAGTCGCGCCAGGCCAGCGCGATACCGGCCGGCGCCAGGCCAGCGGTGAACCGGGCCTCGGCCGCGTGCAGCGAACGGTCGAGCGCATCCGTGGTCGACACCGGCTCGTGCGGCGCGATCGAGGCAGGCAGCACGGGTGGCGGCAGGGGCGACGGCCTGATCGCCTCGGCAGGCGGCTTGGGGCTTTTGCCTGTTCGGCTGCGGCGGGTCTCGGTGCTCACGGGTCTGATTGTCCTTGCAAGTCTGTCGGTGATGTCACGCCATGATGTGTTGTCCGCCATCCACCGGCACAACCGTGCCGGTGATTCTGGTGGCGGCCGGACTGGCGAGGAAGGCTGCAAGCACGCCGACATCCTCGATCGTCACCAGATGACGCTCCGGCGCCAGACGGGCGGCTTCGGCCAGGAGATCATCGAAATGGTCGATCCCGCTTGCCGCCCTTGTGGCGATCGGCCCGGGCGAGAGCGCGTTGACACGAAGGCCGCGCGGGCCGAGTTCGGCGGCGAGATAGCGCACGCTGGATTCCAGCGCCGCCTTCACCGGCCCCATCAGGTCGTAATGCTCGACCACGCGGACCGATCCCTCGTAGGAAACGCAGAGCAGCGCCCCGCCAGCGCGCATCAGCGGCTCGGCAAGCCGGGCACAGCGGATGAAGGAATGGCAGGAAACGTCCATCGCCTGGGCAAATCCGGCGGCGGAGGAGTCGACAAGCCGGGCGCGCAGGTCGGCCTTCGGCGCGAAGGCGATGGAGTGGAGCAGGAAATCGAGCTTGCCCCAGCGGCGGGCAATCGTGTCGAACACGGTTTCGAGCGCCCCCTCCTGCTGCACATCGCAGGGCAGCAGCATGTCGCACGGCAGGTCGCGGGTGACGGTCTCGACGAAGGGCTTCGCCCTGTCGTTCAGATAGGTGGCGCAAAGGCGCGCGCCGGCGGCGGAAAAGGCACGTGCACAGCCCGTCGCGATCGAATGCTCGTTGGCAATGCCGAGGATGAGCCCGACCTTGCCGGAGAGATCGACCACGGGTGGCGCCATCGGCTCAGGCCGCCGCCCGGCCGCTCTCCCGCCCGGCCGCGCGCCCCATCCGCTCCGCGGCAGGAGCGCCCATGCGGAACACAGCCTCCATCATGCCGAACTGTGCCTGCATGATGGCCTGCATCAGCGCGAATTCCGCCTCGGCCACACGCATCATGCTGCCGGCCATCGTCTCGAACATCACCGGCGAGAGGCTCGACATGAGGAACATTTCGGCTCCCTTGCCCATCCGATGCGCCTCGAAAGTGCTGGTCATCGTACCCTCCGTTTTTTCAGGCGTCTCGTGATGTCATGCAGACTCGCCGCCGTCCTTGATGCAGGTCAAGCCGGGAACGCGATTGTCCCGATATGTTCATCGTGTCGCGGATAAAACCCCGGCACAGCCCCCGGCACTGCCGGGTGAACAGGAGACGGCATGGGATGGCGCGCGGCGCTGCGGCAGGCTGCGCCGGTCGCGGTCGGGGTGGGGCTGGGGCTTGGCCTGGCCGCACGCGCGGCCGGCTTCGATGACCTCGCCGCCGGATTGTGGATCGCGCCGGCACTGCTGGTCGCAGCCGAGGTTGCCGCCGATTTCATCGCCGGGGTGCTTCGCGGGATGCTGGGCGTCGACCTGATCGCGCTCCTCGCCATACTGGGCTCGGTGCTGCTCGGCCAGCACCTCGCCGGCGTGATCATCGCGGGCATGGTGGCCGGCGGCGCAGCGCTCGAGGATTATGCCGGCGCGCGCGCCCGGCGCGAACTTTCCGCACTGGTCAAACGCACGCCAACGACAGCGCACCGCCACACGGATGGCACAATCGAGGACATTCAGGCAGCAGCTGTCGTCATCGGCGACAATCTTCTGGTCAAGCCCGGCGAGATCGTGCCGGTCGATGGCACGCTGCAGAACGCCGCCACGCTCGATGAGTCGGCCCTGACCGGCGAACCGTTGCCGGTTGCGCGGCTGGCCGGCGACGCCGTGCGCAGCGGTGTGCTGAACGCGGGCGGGCCGGTTTCCCTGCTGGCCACGGCAAGCGCCGAAGCGAGCACCTATGCCGCGGTGATCAGGCTGGTTGCCGCAGCCGAACGGGAACGCCCGCCAATGGCCCGCCTGGCGGATCGCTGGGCGGTGGGATTTCTCACTCTCACACTCACGGTCTGCACTGCCGCCTGGCTGGTCAGCGGCGACCCGTTGCGCGCCCTCGCCGTGCTGGTCGTCGCCACCCCATGCCCGTTGATCCTGGCCACGCCGGTCGCGCTGATCTGCGGCATTTCGCGGGCGGCCGGGCGCGGGGTGATCGTCAAGGGCGGCGGCGCGCTGGAACGCCTGGCGCGCGCCGACATCGCCCTGTTCGACAAGACAGGCACGCTGACCGCCGGCACCCCATCGCTCACCGGCGTTGCAGCACTCGACGGTTTTGCGCCGACGGATGTGCTGCGCCTTGCCGCCTCGCTCGAACAGGTCTCCCAGCACGGCGTGGCCGGGGCAATCGTCGCCGCCGGGCGCGCTTCTGGCCGGCTGGCCACACCGGCCGGAGTCACCGAGACGCCCGGCCTCGGCCTTGCCGGCCAGGTCGGCGCGGATTTCGTGATGGTGGGTGGCCCCCGTATGTTCGAGACCGCGGGAATATCACTCCCGCGCGACAATCATGTGGCCGAACAGGCAAATGGCGCGGCGGCAACCGCCTGGGTCGCCATCAACGGCGTGCCGGCTGGCGCGATCATGCTGACCGACGCGATCCGGCCCGACGCGAAGCCGCTGGTCGCATCGCTCCGCCGGCTTGGCTTCCGCCGCATCGTGATGCTGAGCGGCGACCGCGCCGAACCGGCGGCGCGGGTGGGCGCCGAACTCGGGCTCGATGCGGTCCATGCGGGGCTGTCGCCGGCGGACAAGATCGAACGCGCGCGCGCGGAACGGGCGCTCGGCACGACGATGATGATCGGCGACGGGATCAACGACGCTCCGGCCCTGGCGGCGGCGGATATCGGCATTGCCATGGGCGCCCGCGGTACCGCCGCGGCAGCCGAAGCCGCCGAGGTGGTGCTGATGCTCGACCGGCTGGACCGAATCGCCGAAGCCGTGTCGATCGCGCGTCGTGCCCGGTTCATCGCACTACAATCGATCGTGGCCGGCATGGGACTCTCTCTGCTGGCAATGGCTGCTGCCGCCGCCGGCTATCTCCCGCCGGTTGGCGGGGCCTTGTTGCAGGAGGCCATCGACGTCGCGGTGATCCTCAACGCACTCCGGGCACTCGGATCAGGGCGCTGAAACCGCCCCGAAATCACAGCCTGTCGCCTATGGCTTCAGATAGGCGAACCCATGGGCTTCGAGCTGCACGATACGCTCCGCGCCCGCCGGCACGACCACCGCCTGGGGCACCAGCTTCGGCATGTGACCGAGATGCCGGGCCATCGCCGCCATCGTGTTGTGGCAGGCGTCGAACTCCACTCCTTGCGCATCGAGTGCCGCCACCCGCCGCGCGAGAGGCGAGTCAGCCAGCAGCATCTTCAGCCCGGGCCCGAACGCCACCACGACGATCTGCACCTTTTTCGCCCCCAGCGCGGCAAGAAGATTCTGCGCATTATTCAGCGCCATGAGCCAATGGCCCGGCGCGGCCGCGCTGACCTGGATCACCACATGACGGGTCGCCGCGGGGTTCGCGTGCAGAAATGCCGGATGGTCGAAATCGAAGGTCCCGAGCATCGAGGGATTCGCCCGGGCCATACCGCCAGAGACGGCAAGCGCCAGAATCGTGGACAGAATCGTGGCCAGAACCGCCACGGCGCGCCGCGCGATACGCATGACCCGCATCGGCAGATCCTCCTCTGATGTCATCACCTCAGAGCATCATATCGACCGTCATGATGGTGAAGACAACGGAAAATCCGGGATATCTGCCGAACGCGAGGCAGCCCTGGCGCCGCCTTATGGCCGGCCCGGCCCGAAGCCCGTCATCCCCGGGCCATAGCCACCGCCAAATCCACCCATCATGCCCCAGCCGCCGAAGCGATGACGGCCATAGCCAAGCCCATAGCCTGCCTGTGCCAGACCCGGCAGAACCATGCTCGCCTGCCCCTGCTGATATTCGCTCAAATGGGGCAGCAGGGCCTCGGCGGCGGATTTCTCGCTCTCGAACGTCTTTTTCCGCAGATCCAGCATGTCCTGCATGTAGGCAAAGCGCTGGTCTGGCGTGATGCTCATCATGGAGCCCGGCCGCATCACCGACTGCATGCCGGACCAGGCCTGCTGGTGGGCATCCGTCACGGCCTTCACGTAACGATTCCAGGCCGGCTGCTGGGCGGTGGTGATCTTCAGCATCTGCCGCAACGCATCGAGCCGCGCGGCAGAATACTGCCGCCCTGCCCGGCCACTCCAGGCACCTTGCCCTTGCCCGTTTCCGCCCATCATGCCCGGCCCGTAACCGCCGGGGCCTAGCCCCTGCGCCAAAGCCAGGGTGCTTCCCGCGGCCAGCAGGACAGAGGCTGCCGCAAGTTTCCATTTGATCGCCATCGGCATGCTCCTTTCGCCTGCGGGGGCATGCTGCCCCCGCAACGTCAGAAAGCTAGCCGTTGGAGTTTACGAGGTCGTTGACCTCGATCAAGCGGCCGTGAGCGGCCGGTTGGCGCGGGCCAGCACGACATCGAACAGGATCTGCGCACCGGCCTCGGCCTCGGCCTCGGTGATCGACTCCGCCTCGTTGTGCGACAGGCCATCCTTGCAGGGTGTGAAGATCATGGCGCTCGGCACCACGCGGGCGAGGTGCACGGCGTCATGCCCCGCGCCGGAGACCATCTCCCGGGCGGCCAGCCCGCGTTGCCGGCAGGACGCGCGGACAAGATCGACGCAAGTGGGGTCGAACGGCGTCGCCTCGACGCGAAAGACAGGCGTGATCACGATCTCGAGCCCGCGCGCCGTCGCGAGTGCCGTCGCCTGCTCGGGAAACTCCCGTGCGAGACGGACGATCTCGGCATCCGACGGGTTGCGGAACTCGGCGGCAAAGCGCACCTCGCCGGGAACCACATTGGGCGAGTTGGGATGAACGCTCAGCCGCCCGACCGTGCCGCGCCCCTGCTCACCGCAATCGCGCATCAGCCGCTCGACCAGGAGAATGATCTCGGCGGCACCTGTCAGCGCGTCACGCCGGACGGCGGGCGGGGTGGTGCCGGCATGGGAGTCGCGGCCGGTCAGCACGATATCGAACCACACCTGCGCCTGCGCGCCGGTGACAATGCCGATCGCCTCGCCCCCGGCCTCAAGCAGCGGCCCCTGCTCGATATGCAGCTCGAAGAACGCATCCGCCGGACGATGGGTCGCTGGCTCGCCGCCCTCGGCGCCGATCGCGGCCAGCGCCTCGGCAACGGTGATGCCCGATGCATCCCGCAGCGCCCGGATCGCCGCCTCGGGCTGCACGCCGGCCCAGACCGCGCTGCCCATCATCGCACGGCCAAAGCGGCAGCCTTCCTCATCGGTCCAGTTGACCAGCTCGAGCGGCGCCTCGGTGACGATGCCAAGCTCATCGAATGTGCGCATGACCTCGAGCCCGGCGAGCACGCCGAGCGCGCCATCGAACTTGCCGCCGGTGGGCTGGCTGTCGAGATGCGAGCCGAACATCACCGGCGGGCGGGTGGGGTCGCGCCCCTCACGGCGGGCGAACATGTTGCCCATCGTGTCAGTCCCAAGGCTTAACCCGGCGGCGGCGCACCATTCGGCGAAACGGGCGCGGCCAGCGCGGTCCACCTCGGTCAGCGTCACGCGGTTGACCCCGCCTTTCGGGGTCGCGCCGATCTCGGCCATCTCCATCAGCGCGCGCCACAGGCGGGCGCCATTGATGCGGTAATTCGTGTTCTGCGTCATGAAGGCATGATGGCCTCCGACGCCGCCCGCGCGCAAGACCGCACCCCGCGCAGCCGCGCCGACACGGAACATCATGACACACCGGAAGGCGGGGTCATCGACCCGATTGTGGCACGGCCGGCCCTGTGCCGGCCCATCCGTGGCTTAACCGGCCTCAGATGACCGGCGCGAACGCCGCCTGGTCCGGTGGGCCTGCTGCAAACAGGAACCGCGCGCGTTCACTGCCGAGGCCGATCAGCGCCGAGGACACGGTGCCGAACCCACCGCGCGGGCCGACATTGAGCGCGGTATCGTCAGGTGGGGCGCGATCCGCCAACAGCGCCCGCCAGGCGTCCCACGCATCGGCGGCGGGATCGGGGCGGGGAGCTGCCTCGAACACGCCGCGATAGCGGGCGATGCGCGGGCTGTCCGGATCGTTCGGGTCATGCGCGGTGATCATGGTGATGCCGGGGTCGAGCCGCATCGCCTCCGGCGCGCCGCGTTCCAGCCCGCGCAGGACGTATCCGCCGGCCGCATCGGCAACGAGCAGGTTGAAGCTGCGGTAGCGCCCGGCATCGAGCCGGGTGAGACGCGCCGCCGCCGCCGCCGCCGAGCGCTCCTCCAGCGCCAGCAGCGGCAACGCGCCCCGGCTTGCCTTGTCCGGCGCGGGGCCGAGGCTGCCGGTGCGGTTGAGCAGGGCGGCGACTACGCCATGGCGGTTCAGGCCGAGCCAGGTGCCGCCGGCGGTGCGATCGCGCCCGGCGATCACGCCGGGACGGTCCGGCCAGTGCGCGGCCGGAGGGTCCCACGGCCGCGCCAGCATCTCGTCACGATTGGCGCCGATCACGACCGGCCAGGCATCCCCCGGCAGGAACGACAGGATCAGCGAGCACATCGCGCGATATCGGTCAGTGCGAGCCGAACACCCGGTCGAAAATGGCATCGATCCGGGCGAGATGCAGGCGCGGGTCCATCGCCGCGTCGATCGCCTCCGGGCTGATCCGGCCGGCCACGTCCGGGTCTGCCAGCAGATGATCGCGGAAGCGACGGAAATCGGGCTTGCCGAGCGCGGTCCAGGTCGCCATCGCGTTGCGCTGGATGATCCGGTAGGCATCCTCGCGCGAGATCCCGGCGCGGGCGAGCAGCAGCAGCACCTCGCCCGAATGCACCACGCCGCCGAGCGATTCGATGTTTTCGGTCATCCGCTCCGGATAGACGGTCAGCTTCTCGATCATGCCGGCGAGCCGGTGCAGGGCGAAATCGAGCGTGATCGTCGCGTCCGGGCCGATCACCCGCTCGACCGAGGAGTGGCTGATGTCGCGCTCGTGCCAGAGGGCGACATTCTCCATCGCCGGCACCACATAGCCGCGGACGATGCGGGCAAGGCCGGTGAGGTTTTCCGACAGCACCGGGTTGCGCTTGTGCGGCATCGCCGACGAGCCTTTCTGCCCGGGGTGGAAGAATTCCTCGGCCTCGCGCACCTCGCTGCGTTGCAAATGGCGCACCTCGGTGGCCAGCCGCTCGATGCCGGAGGCGATCACGCCGAGGGCTGCGAAGAAGGCGGCGTGGCGGTCGCGCGGGATCACCTGGGTCGAGACCGGCTCGGGCCGCAGGCCGAGCTTCTGCGCCACATGCGCCTCGATCGAGAGATCGAGATGCGCGAAGGTGCCAACCGCGCCGGAAATCGCGCAGGTCGCGATCTCCTCGCGCGCGGCGAGCAGGCGGGCGCGGTTGCGGGCGAATTCGGCGTAGTGGCCGGCGAGCTTGAGGCCGAAACTGGTTGGCTCGGCATGGATGCCGTGGCTGCGGCCGATGGTCGGCGTGAGCTTGTGCTCGATCGCCCGGCGCTTGAGCGCCTCCATCACCGCGTCGACCCCCTCCAGCAGCAGATCGCTCGCCTGGGTGAGCTGCACGGCGAGGCAGGTGTCCAGCACGTCCGACGAGGTCATGCCGAGATGGACGAAGCGCGACTCCGGCCCGATGCCCTCGGCCAGCCAGGTGAGGAAGGCGATCACGTCATGCCGCGTCTCGCGCTCGATCTCGGCAATGCGCTCGACATCGGCCTCGGTCATCGCCGCGATGCGCGCGCCGCCCTTCTCGCGGATGATGCGCGCGGCCTCGGCCGGAACGTCGCCGGTGGCGGCCATCGCCTCGGCGGCCAGCGCCTCGATCTCGAACCAGATCCGGTAGCGGTTCAAGTCCTGCCAGATCGCGACCATCTGCGGGCGGGCGTAACGCGGAACCATCGAAATTCTCCCCATCTTCAAGGCCGGAGGCCGGCGCGGCGCCGTTTTGGGCCGGGGCCGTCCGGTTGACAAGACCGGCCGGCTCCGCGAACCCGATACGATGGAATTGATGCTCGCCGATGCGCTGGTGCTCGCGCAGGTCCTGATGATCGACCTCGTCCTCGCGGGCGACAACGCGATCGTCATCGGCCTCGCCGTGGCGCGGCTGCCCAAGGCGCAGCAGAAACAGGCGATCCTGATCGGCGTCGCGGCCGCCACCGTGATCCGCATCGCCCTCGCGCTGGTTGCCCTCCGGCTGCTGGCGATCATCGGACTGACGCTCGCAGGCGGCATCCTGCTGCTCTACGTGGCATGGAAATCCTGGCGGGAGTTCAACCACCGGCCAGAAGGGGCAACAGCCGCCCCACCGGGCAAGCTGCGCGACGCGGCGCTGCGCATCATCATCGCCGACATCTCGATGAGCCTCGACAATGTGCTGGCGGTCGCCGGGGCGGCGCGCGATCATCCCGCCCTGCTCGCCGCCGGGCTGCTGGTCTCGGTCGCGCTGATGGGCATTGCCGCCAACCTGGTCGCGCGCCTGCTCACGAAACGGCGGTGGCTGGTCTGGGTCGGGCTCGCGATCGTGCTATATGTTGCGCTTGAGATGATCCATGGCGGCATCCTTCAGGTGGCGGCGCGTCTTGGCTGGCACCTGCCGGGCTGGTTCGGATGAGCGAGGCCGCAATCGAGATCGCGGGCGGCGCGGACGGGCCGGTGATCGCCCTGACCGGGTCGCTCACCGCCGCCGCGCTGACCGAGGCCTGGCCGCGCGCCATTGCCGTCGCCCGCGCGGCGCAGGGGGTGATGACACTCGATCTCTCGCGCGCGGCGCGGATCGACACTTCGGGTGCGGCACTGCTGCTCGCGCTCGAACGCGGCCATGCGGGGGAAACCCGGTGGCAGGGGATGACGCCGGCAGCCGAGAGCCTGATCGCCCGGCTGCGCACCGCCCTGCCCGCAACCGACACGCCACCGCCACCGCGCGTCGTGCGCATGCAGGGGCCGCTGCGGACCCTGGGCGTGCGGATCGCCTTTTTCGGCGAAACCATTCTTGCCACGATCGGCCTGCCGGGGCGCCGGCGCTTCCTGCGCGGGGGCAATTTCTTCCGCATCGCCGAGCGTGCCGGCGCACAGGCGCTGCCCCTGGTGATCATGCTCGGCTTTCTCATCGGCATGATCCTCGCTTTCCAGTCGGCGATCCCGATGCGGCAGTTCGGCGCAGACATCTATGTGGCAGCCCTGGTCTCGCTGTCGCTGTTCCGCGAGCTTGGTCCGCTGCTGGCGGCCGTCATTCTCGCCGGGCGCACCGGCTCGGCCTTCGCCGCCGAACTGGGCACGATGATGGTGAACGAGGAAGTCGCGGCGTTGACAACGATGGGGATCGACCCCGGCACCATGCTCGTCATCCCCCGGATGGCGGCGGCGATGCTGGTGATGCCGGCCCTCGCCCTCGGGATCGACGTTTCCGGCGTGCTCGGCATGGGCTTCGTGATGGGCATTCTCGGCTTTCCGCCCTCGGCAATCGTCGCACAGATGCAGATGGCGGCCAGCCCGCACGACGTGCTGCTCGGGCTGATGAAATCGGTCGTCTTCGGTGCCGCGGTCGGGCTGATCGGCTGCCGCGCCGGGCTGACCGCCGGCGGCGGGCCGCGCGCGGTGGGCGAGGCCGCGACCTCGGCGGTGGTGGGTGGCATCGTCGCGACCATCCTGCTCGATGGGCTTTTCGCGGTGGTCCTCTACAGGCTCGGCCAGTGAGCGGCGAGCCCCCCGCCATTCGCGTCGAAGGCGTCGCGCAGAGCTTCGATGCGCGGGTGATCTTTCAGGACGTCAGTTTCGAGGTCGCGCGCGGCGAGGTATTCGTCGTGCTCGGGGGCTCGGGCTGCGGCAAATCCACCCTGTTCAAGCAGATGATCGGGCTGATCCGCCCCACCGAAGGGCGGATCAGCGTTGCCGGGCACGACACGGTGACCGAGGTCGAGGCCGTCCGCCGCGAGAGCGGCGTGATGTTCCAGTCCGGCGCGCTGTTCGGCTCGATGACGCTGCTGGAGAACGTGATGCTGCCGCTTACCGTCTTCACCGATCTGCCGGCCGCCGCACGCGCCGAGATCGCGCGGGTGAAGCTCGCACTGGTCGGCCTCGCGGACGCGGCGAACCTGCTCCCGGCGGAGATTTCCGGCGGCATGGCCAAGCGTGCCGCGATTGCCCGTGCGCTGGCGCTCGACCCGCCGATCCTGTTTCTCGACGAGCCCTCCGCCGGGCTCGATCCCATTACCGGCGCCGGGCTCGACCGGCTGATCCTCGACCTGCGCGCCGCCCTGGGCTGCACCTTCGTCGTGATCACCCATGAACTCGCCTCGATCTTCGCGATCGCCGACCGCTGCCTGATGCTCGACCGCGAGGCACGCGGCATGATCGCGCTCGGTGTGCCGAGGGAACTCAAGACCACGGCCGCGCATCCGCGCGTGCGCGCATTCTTCAACCGCGAGGAGGATCCCGCATGAGCCGGATCACGAGAGAGCGCTGATGGAACCCAGAGGCGCCGCATTGCGCACCGGCCTGTTCGTGATCGGCGCAATCGTCGTGCTGATCGGGCTGGTCTTCCTGCTGTCTGGCAACATGTTCCAGCGCGGAGCGGTCTATGAATCCTATTTCCGGGAGTCGGTCCAGGGGCTCGATGTCGGCTCGGCGGTGAAGTTCCGCGGCGTCACCATCGGCAAGGTGACCGCCATAGCGCTTGTCGCCGCCGAGTATCCGCCGCCTGACAAGAAAAACCTCAATCGCAAGGTCTATCATCAGGTCGTGGTCCAGTACCGGATCGACCCGCGCAAGCTCGGCCGCGATGCCGACATCCGCGAGGCGATCAGCCACGGGCTGCGCGTGCAGGTGGCACCGCAAGGGATCACCGGCCTTGCCTATCTCGAACTCAGCTTTGCCAATCCGCAGACCAATCCGCCGCAATCGGTGCCGTGGGCGCCGCATCACCTCGTCATCCCCTCGGTGCCGAGCACACTGACCGAGGTTCAGGATGCGGTTCAGGGCCTGCTCAACAACATGCGCAACGTCAAGCTGGGCCGTACGATCGACACGCTCACCTCGATGATCGACACGGTGAACCGGGAACTGAGCACCGGCAGCGCTCATGACGCGCTCGTCAATGTCAACGGCCTGCTGGTCGAGTTGCAGCAGCAGGTCAAGCAGGCCGACCTGCCGGCGACGACAAGCTCGATGCGCACCCTGGCCGACGGCACGCAGACCCGCGAAATCCTGCAGCAGCTCGAAGCCACAAGTGCTGCTCTCGCGAAGGCAAGTGCGGCGATGCCCGCGCTGGTCGCCCAGTCGGCCGCGACCATCCGCCACGCCAACGAGGCGACGGCGACAGTCGAGCGGCAGATGCTGCCGATCCTGCAATCGCTGAAGCAGGCATCGGCGAATCTCGAAGACCTGTCCGATACGCTGAAACGCAATCCCGCCGCCGTGCTGCGCGGCCGGGAACCTCCGAGAGGGACGCCATGACCCCGATCTCCCGCCGCCTCGCTTTCGCAGCCCCGCTGGCGCTTGCCGGCTGCGGCACGGTGCTGTCGGAACAACCCTACCGCCCGCGCATCGACTGGCCGCTCGCGCCGCCGCCGGATCTCCGCGCGGCATCCCGCCCTTCACGCAGTGTGGTGAAGGTGCATGGCCTCGATGCCGGCCCGGCGCTGACCGATCGCGGGCTGATCACGCTCGAAGCCAATGGCAGCATCCATCGCGGCTACTACAACCGCTGGGCCACGGCACCGGCGGATGCGGTGACCGCCGCGCTGATCGCCTGGCTGCAGGCCTCGGGCGATTTCGCCGCGGTGGTCGGGGATGGCTCGTCGGTGACGGCGGATCTGACCGTGGGCGGCACGGTCGATACGCTGCTGGCAGCACCCGCACGGGGCGAGGCGCGCGCGGCGCTGACCCTTGTCGTGGCAAAGCCGGTCGGCATCGGCGACAGGCCGCTGGCGCAGCGACGCCTGTCCGGCTCGGCACCGCTCGCCGGCACGACGCCGGAAGACCTGGTTGCCGCGCAGCGCAACGCCCTCGCCGGCGTGCTGCGTCAGGCGGTTATCCTGGTCGCGCGGTTTCGAGCCTAAAGAATGGGATGATGCTCCCGAGCCGGTTATCCGTTCAGCCCTCTTCCGGCGTGTTCGGATCGAGCGTCGCGACCACGGGCGTGGTGCGCGTCAGGATCTGGTAAGGCTGCTGCTGCTCGTTCGGAACCGGCTCACGCACCTGCTGCCGCCAGACCCCGAAGCCGACCGCGGCCAGCGCCGCGAGCGCGAGAAAGATGAACAATCCGCCCGGGCCTGTCCGTGTCATCGCAATGGCTGCGATCACCGGCCCGATCGCGGCGCCGATCGAGTAGACCAGTACAAGGCCGCCGCTTGCCCCGACACGCTGCTCGGGATCAAGAAAGTCGTTGGTATGGGCGACGCAAAGCGGATAGAGGGTGAACACCAGCCCGCCGAACAGCAATCCCAGCGCATCCACCACTCCGGGTGGCCAGAGCGGAGCGCCGAGTATCATGCTCACGATTCCGGCCCCGGCGAAGGTTCCGATGATGACCTTGCGGCGATCGAACCGGTCTGAGAGGCGACCTATGGGAACCTGCAGCACGACGCCCCCCATGATCACCACGCTCATGAACAGCGCGGTCTGCGACCGGGCCATGCCGAGTCCGTGGGCGTAGATCGCGCCGAGTGCGTAGAAGCCGCCCAGCATCACCCCGGTCATCGCCGCGCCGACGATCCCGAGCGGCGAAATCCGGTAGAGCCGGAGGAAGGAAAGCGGCGTCGAGACGCCCAGCACGGGACCGGGAAGCCGGGTCAGCGCGATCGGGATCACGGCCAGCGACAGCAGGATCGAGGCGGCGATGAAGGGCAACGCCGGGGCGCGGTTGCCGAGGTCGAGAAGGAATTGCCCGGCCCCCTGCCCGGCATAGAGAGCAACCATGTAAAAGGCGAGAATGGCACCGCGGGTCTGCGGCGTGGCCCGTTCGTTCAGCCAGCTTTCGATGCAGATGAACACGCCGGCCAGAGATACGCCCTCGACGAAGCGCAGCACCGCCCAGAAGCTGAAATCCTGCCAGATCGTGCATGCCAGCGTGCTCGCCGAGAACAGCGAGACGAACGCGGTGAAGGCGCGGATATGACCGACCCGCTCGATGATCCGCCCCGCGCGCAGCGCGCCGAGGGTGAGCCCGGCGAAATAGGCGGTGCCGATCAGGCCGATCAGCAACTGGCTCGTCCCGTTCGCCTCGAGCCGCAAGCTCATCAGCGTCGAGAGAAAGCCGCTGCCGGCCATCAGCATGAAGATCGAGAGCAGCAGGCTGCGGACGGAAATCAGTGAAGCAACCATCAGACCTTACCTTCCTGCACCACCTTCCTGCCCCGCGACAACGCAGACACGCGACGGCAAGAGATGGTCCGTCCCGAAAGTTGAGCCATCGCCTAGGCGTGGTTCTTGGCCTGGTCAATGCCGCCGGCGTCGGTCAGTTGCACACGGATGCGCGATCAGGCTGCCGCAAGTAGCTTACGGCCCTCGTCATCCTCCGCCATCCGGCATTCCACCAGCGCTGCATGCAGGGCGCGGATTGCGTCATCGAAACGGTCAGCATCGAGGATGAATTGGATGTCGACATTGCGCATCTGATGCTGCATCGCCTTCACCCCGATTCCCGCCGCGCCGAGCGCACCGAGCGCGCGGGCAACGCAGCCCTCCTCGCTGAGATCACTGCCGATCAGCGCAACCATGGCCAGGCGCGGCGCCGAGACCTCGGCATTCGGAAACCGCGCCTCGAGATCGGCGATCACCCGGCGCACCGTCGGCCCTCCGGCAGCGAGGTAATGGGTGATGGTGTTGGCGTTGGAGGATTTGCTGACAATGCGCGCGCGGTGTTTCGTCAGCGTGTCCAGAATTGCCGCGTCATAGCCTTTCTTCCCGACCATGTCCTGCTCGAAGAACTGCAGGGCGCGGACCTCGCGAATGCCGGTAACGATCTCGATGCGCGGCGCGGCAGAGACGTAATCGGCGCAGATCAGTGTGCCCTCGTCGTGCCGGTCGAATGTATTGCGCACCCGCAGCGGGATGCCCGCCTGACGCAGGCCGCGCGCCGCCCCCGGGTGAATGGCCTCGACGCCGAGATTGGCGAGCTGGTCGGCCACGTCGTAATTGGTGCGGCCGATCTTGCGCGCCTTGCCGACGCCGACGACCTTCGGATCGGCGCTGGAGAGATGAAACTCCTTGTGGATGATCGCCTCGCGCGCGCCGGTAAGTACGGCGAGCCTGGCGAAGGTCATCTCGGTGTAGCCACGGTCGTATTTGCGGACCATGCCGTCGCTGCATTTCGCATAGCCGGTGACAATCGGCAGGGTGGTCGCGAGGTCGATCCCGTCGAGCCCCGTGCGGATTCGCTCATCGAGATCGAAATTCCGCCCATCCTGCCAGCCGGTCAGATCGACGAAGGCCGCATTGACGCCACGGGCGCGCAGCAACAGGGCGGTATTGTGCGCGCTATGCGCCTCACCGAGCCCGGCAAGCAGCTCGCGCAAGTTGGCGAGCGGCTCGTCGAGTCGGAAATGGCCGTGGCCGCGCAGGCTGTCGAGATCATCGAGACAGGCTCGGGTCTCGCCGATCCGGGCGTTGACGAACTCATCCGCCACGGTGCGCTCGGGCGCGTTGCCGAACACCTCCTTGTTGCAGGCGCGCATCGCGGCGGCGACCGTATCGAGCGCGTCGTGCCAGTCACCCTTCTCGCCATCGGCGGCGAAGCTCGCATAAAGCCCGGGCGGTTTCGCGGCGTCGGTCTTCTTCTTCGGCTCCAGCAGCAGGTCGGTGATCCCGCCATAAGCCGACACCACGAAGATCCGCCGGTAGAGATCGCGGCCAATGCGGCCGGCGATCAGCACGTTGTCGACGACCGCATCCCTCGCCGCGATCGACGTACCGCCGATCTTCTCGACACTCGGGGCCACGCTCATGCCGCGCGCTCGCGCCGCACCAGCGGGCCCTTCACGATGTCCACGGTCCTGAAATCGCGACCGGCGATGAATTCCGGCCGCCGTGATTTCGGGCCGAATGGCTCGACCAGGCTGTTCGCCTTCGCGTTAAACACAAAGAACGCGTTCGACCGCGGGAAGGGCGTAATGTTGCCGTTCGAACCGTGCATCGTGTTGCAGTCGAACAGGACCACGGTACCGGCCTTGCCGGTCGGCGCGACGATGCCATGATCGCTGGCGAGGGCCGTCAGCATCTCGCGGTCAGGCACGCCGTATTCCTGCTTCTTCAGCGAGGAGCGGTAATGGTTCTCAGGTGTCTCGCCGACGCAGGTGAGATATTTGCGGTGCGAGCCGGGAATGACCATCAGCGGGCCGTTATTCGCGGTGTTCTCGGCCAGCAGGATCGACATCGACAGAGCCCGCATCCGCGGCATGCCATCCTCGACATGCCAGGTCTCGAAATCCGAGTGCCAGTAGAACTCCTTGCCCTCGAAGCCCGGCTTGTAGTTGAGCCGCGACTGGTGGATGTAGACATCGTCATCCAGCAGGAAACGCGCCACGCCGGCAATTCGCGAATCCGCCGCGAGCCGGCCGAGCAGTTCATTCTGCGCGTGGATCGCGAAGATCGAGCGCACCTCGTCGCTGCCGCGCTCGGTTATGATGGTCTCACGGTCGAGCCCGGCTGGATCGGCGAGCAGGTCCATTGACTCGGATTGCAGCAACGCGATCTCGGCGGCATCCAACACGTTCTCCAGCACGAGATAACCGTTGGTGTCGTAGAACCGTGTCTGCTCGTCGCTCAACGGCGCGCCGGGCGCCCACCGCCCATGCACCACCGGATCATGGCGCGGCAGCAGCGACGGGGTGGGTTCGCGGCGCGAGGGATAGAGATCGTCCATTGTCAGTTCTCCCACGTTTCGTTCGTTGCGGACCACGATCTCAGGCCGCCTCGCCCACCGGGGCGGGCGGATAGGCGCCGGACGCGTCATGAACTTCCTGCCCGGTGACCGGCGGGTTGAAGACGCAGGCGGTCACGATGTCGGTCTTCGGGCGAACCACGTGGCGGTCATGCTTGTTGAGCAGATAGAGTACGCCCGGCTTCAGCTCGTGGGTCGCGCCGGCGTCGAGATCCTCGATCGTGCCCTCGCCGCTCAGCACGAAGACGGCCTCGAAATGATGCTTGTAGTGCATCTGCAGTTCCTTGCCCGCGTACATCGTGGTGATGTGGAACGAGAAGCCCATGCCGTCGTCGCGCAGCAGCATGCGCACGCTGTCCCAGCCATCGGTGACGACCTTTCGCCCGGAGGCCTGCGCCTCCTTCAGAGTCCGGATGATCATGTTTCTGCTCCTTGATCGGGTATCGCTGCGCGTTATTCGGCGGCGATGCTGTAGGTGGGCGCCGCGGCCTCGTTCACGGCGCGTTCGAGAATGTCGAGCCCGGCCGCCAGCAGATCGTCATCGATGGTGAGCGGCGCCAGCACCTTGACGATCTCACCGTCGGCACCGCTGGTCTCGATCACCAGCCCCTCGCGGAAGGCGATGCCGGTGATGCGGTCGGCCATCTCGCCGGTGCCGACATCGATGCCGCGCATCATGCCGCGCCCGCGCGTGCTCATGCCATGCCGCGCCGCGATCGCCCCGAGCCGGCGGCCGAGCAGGTCGCCGCGCCTTGTGATGTCGGCAGCGAAGGCGCCATCGCTCCAGAAGTGGCGGATCGCCGCAGCCGCGGTGACGAAGGCGTGGTTGTTGCCGCGGAACGTGCCATTGTGCTCGCCTGGCTTCCACTGGTCGAGTTCCGGGCGGAACAGGGTCAGTGCGAAGGGCGCGCCAATGCCGGAGAGCGATTTCGCGAGGGTGATGATGTCCGGGCGGATGCCCATCTCCTCGAAGCTGAAGAAGCGGCCGGTGCGGCCGCAACCGGCCTGGATGTCATCCACGATCAGCAGCGCGCCGTGGCGCTTCGCGAGGGTCGCGATCTTGCGCAACCATCCGGCGGAGGCGGCGTTCAGCCCCCCCTCGCCCTGCACCGTCTCGACCAGGAACGCCGCCGGCGCATCGAGGCCGGACGAGCCGTCGGCGAGGCGCTGCTCGAGCAGATCGGCGGTATCGATCCCCGGTCCATAATACCCGTCATAAGGTTCGTGGCTGACATGGGCGAGCGGCACGCCGGCACCGCCGCGCTTGCCCTCGTTGCCGGTGCAGGCGAGCGCACCGAGCGTCATGCCGTGGAAACCATTGGTGAAGGCGATCACGGTCTGCCGGCCAGTCACCTTGCGGGCGAGCTTGAGCGCGGCCTCGACCGCGTTGGTCCCGGTCGGGCCGACGAACATGGCGCGATAGTCCATGCCGCGCGGCTTCAGGATCACGGTTTCCAGCGCGTCGAGGAAATCGGCCTTCGCGTCGGTGTGGAAATCCAGCCCGTGGGCAATGCCGTCGCGGGCGATGTAGTCGATCAGCGCCTGTTTCAGCACCGGATGATTGTGGCCGTAATTCAGCGACGAGCAGCCGGCGAGGAAATCGAGATATTTTCCGCCCTGGCTGTCATGCATCCAGGCACCTTCGGCCCACGTGAACTGGCGCGGAATCGCGGTGCAATAGCTACGAACCCTGGATTCCATGCGCTCGTAGATGGCGGTATCCGGCTTGCGCCGGGACGGGCGCGGCAGATCGGTCATGTCATGTCCTTTCATGCTTGGTCGGTGACAGGTCGGGGCAAGCCGATCGTCACGGCAAACTCGGTGTCGTGGCGGCCGGCGAAATGGGTGGCGCGGTCGAACCGCACCGCGCGGACGAAGGAAGCGCCGCGCCGACGCGCGAGGCTTTCAAACAGCCGCCACGAGGCTGTGTTCGCTTCGGTAATGGTTGTCGTCAGGGCGCGGGCGCCCGCCACAGCTTGGCGGTCGAGCAGCGCATCGAGCATCTGGCCGCCGAGGCCGATGCCGCGCGCAGCGGCCGACACCGCAACCTGCCAGACAAAGATGCGCGACGGGTTGGATGGCGGCAGATATCCCGAGATCCACCCTACCACCTCACCCTCACGTTCCGCGATCACGCAGGTTTCGGCGAAATCCGTGCATTGCAGAAGGTTGCAATACGCCGAGTTCGTATCGAGCGGCGGGCACTCCGCGATCAACGCAGTCACCGCCGGGCCATCGGCAGCTATTGGCCGACGCAACGACACCGCGCTGCCGTACGGTGCCGCAAGATGATCGAGTTGACCCAAAATTATTTTAAACTCCGAAGCAGTATTATGTCGTATGATGCCGCACTCGGCGACCTCGTATCTTACAATTTGTGAAATCACGCTCGTTTTTCAAGTTTTTTATCGAGGCATTCAACCGCGGACCGTCGCCGCTTCAGAAAATTTCTTCGTTTATCGAAATACCATGTGGTTGCAAACGCCCGGATTCTCAGGCTCCATCACCCGCATGGACGATGTTCTCACCAGCGCGACCTTGCGCGCGATCCGCCGCATCCTGCGGGCCACCGATCAGGGCAGCCATCGCCTTTACGCGGCGACGGGGCTGACCACGTCCCAGTTTCTCGTGTTGCAGGAAATCGACCGCCGGGGGGATGCCACGCCGGGCGCCATCGCCACGGCGCTGCAATTCGGCCAGGCGACCATTACCAATATCGCCGACCGGCTCGTCGGCGCCGGGCTGATCACCCGACGGCGCGGCGAGCGGGACAAGCGCCAGGTGATCATGGCCGCGACCGATGCCGGCCGTGCCGCCCTCGGCAGGGCGCCAGACCTTCTACAGGAGCGCTTCCGCGACAGGTTCGAGACCCTGCCGCTCTGGGAACAGGCAATGATCCTCGCCGCGCTCGAACGCGTCGGAACGTTGCTCGACGCGGCGGAGATCGACGCCGCACCGCTGATCGCCGCGGGCGCCATCGACCGCCCCGCCGGCCCGTCGCAAGGCTGATTCCCTGCCCGGCGGGCGCAAGAGTGCTACCCTGCCTCTTCCTCGCGGAAGATTGCCTTTGCCATGCGGAAGCCGGCATTCGCCGCCGGCACCCCGGCATATATCGCAACCTGCATCAGCGCCTCGGCGATTTCCTCGCGCGTCGCACCGGTGTTGCGGGTCGCGCGCAGATGCAGCTTGAACTCTTCCTCGCGCCCGAGTGACGCGGTGATCGCCAGCACCAGCAGCGAGCGCATCGCCCGCGGCAGGCCAGGCCGGGTCCAGACCTTGCCCCAGGCGGTTTCGGTGATGAAGTGCTGGAAGTCGCGGTCGAACTCCGTCGCCCCTTCCAGCGCGCGGGCGACATAGGCAGGGCCGAGCACGGCCCGGCGCATGTCGAGCCCGGCTTCGAACGCATCGCCCCCATTGCGGGCGGCGAGGAAGTCCAGCATCGCGCGGGTGACCTCGTCGGGCTTCTCGACGGTGGGGATATGCGCGGCATTCTCGATGACCACGAAGCGCACATCCGGCGCGCCGCCCTCGGCCAGCGCAGTCATCAGCGCCTGCGCGCTGGCCACCGGCGTCGAGACATCGCCATCGCCGACCAGCACCAGAGCCGGCATCTTGAGCCGGCGCGTCGTCGGCGCGAGATCGGCCATCGCGATCGCCATGGCGCAGCCGGCATAGCCATCGACGCTGGTGCCGCGCAGCATCGCGCGCAGGCCGCGCGCCGGCGGCGCGTCGATGAAGCCGGGCGTCACCCAGCGCGCCAGCACGCCGTCCTCGATCGAGCCGATCCCGTGCGCGCGCAGGTTCGTCACCCGCTCGCGCCAGGATTCGAACGAGGGGATCGCCATCGCGGTGTCGCAGAGCATCAGCGCCTCGGTGCGCCCGGGATGCCGCGCCGCGAATTCCTGGGCGATCATCCCGCCGATCGAGATTCCGCCGATCACCGCAGCCCCGACGCCGAGCACATCGAGCACCGCGGCGACATCACCGGCCAGTTGCGCCATCGTGTAGTCGCCCGGTGTCGCCTCGGTCAGGCCGTGGCCGCGCATGTCCGGGCGGATGACGCGGAAGTTCCGCGCAAGTGCCGCGGCCTGGTCATCCCAGACCCGGTGGTCGGTCCCGAGCGAATGGAGCAGCACCAGCGGCGGCGATCCGTCCCGCCCGTCGATCCTGACGTGAACATTTATGTCACCCGCCGTCACGAACATCGCCCGCTCCTCTTCTCGCGCCGTTGCGCGGCGGACCATAAGGCCGACGCGTTGCATCCGGCAACCATCAGCCCCCTTGATCGCCGCTCCGCCGCATGATCTTGTCATCAATGTGTGACGATACTGTCATCGCCACGCCATGCAGTCGCGTTAACTGGCTACGCCAACTCCAGTCAAAGGGACTTCTCATGAAACGTCGCACCCTGATCGCCTCGGCCCCGGCCACGGCGCTGGTCGCCGCCACCGCGCGCGCCGCAGCCCCCACACGGGTCGTACTCTGGCACGCCATGGGTGGCGCGCTCGGCGACAAGCTGCAGTCGATCGTCGATGCCTTCAACAAGAGCCAGCCGGATTTCGCGGTCGACGCCGTCTACAAGGGCTCCTATCCGCAGGTGCTGACGGCCACGATCGCTGCCTGGCGCGCCGGCAAGGCGCCCTCGATCGCCCAGGTGTTCGATGTCGGCACCGCCGACATGCTCGGCGCCGGCCGCGCGGTGGTCGATGTCTACAAGCTCGCCGAGATGACGGGCGTGGCCATCGAACCCTCGACCTACATTCCCGCCGTGCGCGGCTATTACAGCCTCAATGACGGAAAGATGGGGGCCGCCCCGTTCAACTCCTCGACCGCCCTGATGTGGATCAACGAGGACGCCTTCGAGAAGGCCGGGCTCGACCCCAAGGCCCCGCTCGCGACCTGGGATGACGTGATCAAGGCCGCCCGGGCGATCAAGGCGAAGGGGGCGGCCGAGATCCCGGTGATGACCTCATGGCCGACTTGGGTGCATTTCGAGCAGTTCGCCGCCATCCACAATGTCGAATACGCGACACTGAACGACGGGTTCGGCGGCCCGAACCCGAAGCTGCGGCTCGACTCGCATCCCTTCGTGCGCAATCTCGACACGCTGCTGACGATGCAGAAGGACGGCCTGTTCCACTATGAAGGCCGCGACGGCAAGCCGAGCCCGATCTTCTACTCCGGCAAGGCGGCGATCACCTTCGACAGTTCCTCGATCTACGGCCAGCTGGTGAAGAGCGCGAAGTTCCGCTTCGCCAATGCCTATCTCCCCTACCACCAGTCGATCATCAAGAGCCCGACCAACTCGATCATCGGCGGCGCCGCGTTCTGGGCGATGACGGCGCCGGGGCGCGACAAGGCCGAATACGAGGCCGTTGCACGTTTCTTCAAGTTCATCTCCGAACCGCAGAACGATGCCGGCTGGGCCGAGGCCACCGGCTATGTGCCGGTGACTCTGGCGGGGAACGACTACATCGCCAAGCAGGGCTTTTACGCGAAGCAGCCGGGCGGCGATCTCGCGGTCAAGCAGCTGACCCGCACGGAGCCGACGAAATATTCGCGCGGCATCCGCCTTGGCGGCATGCCGGAAGTCCGCGTGATCATCGAGGAGGAGTGGGAAAGCGC
>NZ_NCAS01000063.1:0-7112 GCF_002255515.1 Acidiphilium sp. 20-67-58
GGCTCGCTCGGCCGGCTTCGTCTCCCAGCTCGGCCGGGTTTTGCTCGGCCTGCTTCGGGGCACGTTGCGTTTTCTGCTGGTGGCCGTGCTCGACGTGCTGATCCTCGCGGTTCGGTTCATGCTCTGGTTCCGCCGCCTCTTGTTCTGGCTGGGCCTCTTCTCAGCTCTGTCCTGCATTTTGAATTATCAGGCTCATAAGCCGCTGCTCGCCGCGTTCGCGCTCGGGGCTGGTATCCTCATGATGACGCTCTCACGCGCCAGCCTGCTCCTCAATGACCGGCTGCGCTTCTGCCAGCTGCAACTCCATGCCTGGGCTCAAGGCTGGCCGGTAGCGCGTTATGCGTTCACCGCCCTCCCGCCCCGGCGTTGATGAGGTTGGCCGATTTAATGCCTAACCAGCAGCTGAACGGTGACATGTAAGCATGTTGTTGTGTTGGTAGGGCACAAATCGATCCTGGTCACTGGATGGCGGATTGTCTGCCTCCGAAACCAGCCGTTCAATGCCGACACGCACCGGCGACTTCGCGCCCATCCCGGT
Organism: Acidiphilium sp. 20-67-58; assembly: GCF_002255515.1. NCBI lineage: Bacteria > Pseudomonadati > Pseudomonadota > Alphaproteobacteria > Acetobacterales > Acidocellaceae > Acidiphilium > Acidiphilium sp. 20-67-58. The sequence continues at coordinate 539 of NZ_NCAS01000063.1, forward strand.
CGCCCGGCACTCCAGAGGGCATTCTCCGAAGCCGACACTAGAGGTCGCCCGCAGGTCGTCCCGCATGAGCCAAACGCCGGATGCGGCCACGAGGATCGCCGGGATCCAGAGCGTTGGAAGGGGTGCCTGGACAAATTGAGCGATAAGGCCGAGCAACGGTGCGCCAAGCACTGAGCCAGTATTGCGCCAGTAGAGAGGACAACATGAAAGTGCTTTTCATGTATGCTAGGCATGGACATTAAGTGAACGGCAATGGATTGCCGAGGTAGAAGTCCAATCTAGCGATCAATTTGGGTCGATCATGCGATTTGCGAACTAATTTTCGGGCGTGATCCATTTGCATTGATACTTGAATGAACGATTATGGCGTTCTCCTGAGTTTGCGGTTTGAAGCGCAGAAGGCGAAGTGCGTTGGCCGTGACGAGTACCGTGGCCCCGGTATCGGCAAGGATCGCCATCCAGAGCGGCGTGATGCCGGACAGGCTGGTGACCAGGAACACGCTCTTGAGCCCGAGAGCCAACGCGATGTTCTGCCAGATATTGATGATGGTTGCGCGCGATAGGGTCACCATTTCGGCGACGCCGGTGACCCGGTTCTTCAGGAGTGCGGCGTCCGCCGTTTCGAGCGCAACATCCGTCCCGCTCCCCATTGCGACACCAACCGACGAAGCTGCCAGGGCTGGCGCGTCGTTGATGCCATCACCGACCATCGCGATCGGCGCCTCGGCCTTGTAACCCGAGATAGCGGCAAGCTTGTCATCCGGCAGAAGACTGGCACGAACCTCGATCCCCGCGGCGTCGGCGATCCCTTGTGCGCACCGAAGGTTGTCGCCGGTGAGCATGACCGGTCGAATGCCAAGCGCACGCAGTGTCCGCACAGCTTCGGAAGCATCGGCTCTCAGTTCGTCCCGCAATGCGATCAGACCGATCAGGCGCTTGCCTTCGCACACCGTGACGACGGTTTTTCCCTCATCCTCGAGGGCTGAAATCCGTTCCTGTGCCGTATCATCGAGCAATGCCTGTTCAGCGGCATGAAGCGGCGAGGCGACCGTCACGAAACCGGAGCTGATCCGCCCCATGACGGACTTGCCCGGCGCCGCCACGGTGCCGCCGAACACTCGCGGCATATCAAGGCCGCGAAGTTCAGCTTCCTTGACGATCGCCGCGCCGAGCGGGTGGCTGGATCCGCGTTCCACGGCCGCGGCCTTCGCCAACACGTTCGCAACATCGCCCTCGACGGGGACGACGTCAGTCACCTGAGGCTGCCCCATCGTCAGTGTGCCGGTCTTGTCGAAGGCGACCGTTCTGATCTTGCCGAGTGTCTCCAGCGCCGCGCCGCCCTTGATCAGCAACCCGTACCGGGCACCGCTCGCGAGTCCCGATGCAATAGCCGCAGGTGTTGAGATCACCAGCGCGCAGGGGCAGGCGATCAGCAGGACAGCCAACCCCCGATAGATCCAGGTGAACCAGTCGGCGCCAAGGGCGAGAGGCGGACCCAGCATCACGAGGGCTGAGAACGCCATGGCGGCAGGCGTATACCAACGGCTGAACCGGTCAATGAACCGTGCCGTCGGGGCTTTCGTAGCCTGAGCTTCCTCGACCATGTGGATGATGCGAGCTATCGTGTTGTCGGCAGAGGTGCGGGTGATCTCGATGCGAAGCTCGCCATGTCCGGCAATGCTGCCGGCATAAACCGGCGCCCCCTCGGCTTTGACGACGGGCGCGGATTCCCCGGTCACCGGTGCTTCATTGACCTGGGACGTGCCCCCGACCACCGTTCCATCGGACGGTACCCGATCGCCGGCGCGAACCGTCACAACGTCGCCGATGGCGAGGGTCTCGACCGGCACCGTTTCAATCGCGTCGCCGCGCACTCGGCGTGCGGTGCGCGGCACGAGGCCGATCAGCCCCTCGATACCGGCCCGCGCCCGGCCAGCGGCGACGCCCTCTAGCAGTTCACCCAGCGCGAACAGGAACACGACGATTGCGGCGTCAGCACCCTCGCCGATCGCAAGGGCGCCGATCGATGCAATCGACATCAGGGTTTCCATTGTGAAGGGCGTGCCAGTCCGCATGCCCGCCAGCGCCCGGCGGACAATCGGCAGCAGGCCGACCAGCGCGGCTGCGACATAGGGCCAGGGCGACCAGGCCGGCTCTGCCTGCGTCACGACAAATCCAAGCGCGAGGAGCAACCCCGTGACGCCGACCAGTCGGACCTTGCGGGTCTTCCACCAGACGTTTCCGCTGGCTGATTCCGTCCGGACCTTATCCGCATCCGCCTGCCTGGTGCCTCCGAGAGGCGTGAAGCCGAGCGCTCTGATCCTCGCCTCGATCATGGTTCTCGCGGTGCGGTCTTCGTCCAGCATGAGCGACAGGGAGGCGGTGCTGAAACTGACAGAGACATCCGTGACGCCAGGCAACCGCTTCATGGCATTCTCGATCTTCACGGCGCAGCCGCCGCAATCCATGCCTTCGATCTTCAGCTTGACACTACTCGCGGAGGCCATGGCTTTCCCTCGACAATCCCGACAGGAAGCCAATATGATCCCTGTAGTCACTACAGGGTCAAGCGATGTCGGGTGGATCTTTGGCAATTGGCGAACTCGGCCGGCAGACCGCAACCAGGGTCGAGACCATCCGCTACTACGAACGTATCGGGCTGTTGCCGGCTCCGGCGCGAACCGCCGGCAACTATCGGGCATACGGACCCGAGCATCTGAACCGATTGAGCTTCATTCGCCGGTCACGCGATCTGGGTTTTTCACTCGATCAGGTCCGTGCTTTGCTGGATCTTGCCGATGAGCGCGCCCGCTCTTGTGAAGCTGTCGACGCAATTGCCCGCGATCATCTGGCGGAGATCGATCGCAAGATCGCCGATCTGCGTGCTCTGCGGCGCGAACTCGGCAACATGATCAGTCAGTGCCGCCAGGGGACGGTTGCCGAATGCCGGATTATCGACGCGCTATCCCCTGGGGTCAGCCAAAAGAAGCGGCGAAACTGACGAGCGCTTTCATTGAGGGCGGGGCAGATCCCGCATGAGCCAGATTCCTGATCCGGCCACGAGGACCGCCGTGATCCACAACGCCGGCAGGGTTGCCTGGGCAAATTGGGCGATAAGGCCGAGCAACAGGGCACCAAGCGCGTAGCCGGTGTCGCGCCAGTAACGGTAAGTCCCAAGAGCCTTGCCGCGGATCAACGGCGCTGCCTGGTCCGACATCGCGGCGATGAGGTTCGGGTAGAGCAGCGCCATGCCAACGCCCATGACGATCGCCCCCGGCAGCCATAGCGACGCATCGCGCCCGGCCGCCGTGATCGCGATGCCGGCGGCGAGGAGAAAAAACCCGGCGATCACCGGGGCGCGGCGGCCGACCCGGTCACCCAGATGGCCGGTCCAGAGCTGCGAGACGCCCCAGACCATGGCGTAGGTGCCGGTCAGCCAGCCGATTTCGATCAGCTTTGCGCCATGTGCCTTGAAGAACAGTGGGAACATCACCCAGACCAGCGTGTCGGCAATTTTGTTGACGATGCCGCCCTGGCAGATCGCCCGCCCGACCCGATCGCGGAAAGAGATGCGGACGAAGATCGCGCGGAGCGTGAGCGTATGATCCTGCGATGCGCCAGCACCGGCCTCGGCATGTTCGGCCTTCACCCAGGCAAGCGTGTCACGTACACGGGTGATCGTGGCGAAGGCCAGAACAATCGTGGACATGCCGAAAATTAGCAGTGCATTACGCGCGCCGACCGCCTCGGCCAGCAGGGCGGCCACGGCGCCGGCCAGACCGACGGCAACATATCCAGTAGCCTCGTTGATGCCGACGGCAAGCCCGCGCTGGTGACTGCCGGCGAGGTCAATCTGGCTGGTCACCGTCATCGTCCATGTGAAGCCCTGGCTGATCCCGAGAAACACGTTCGCGATCACGATCCACCACCAGTTGGGTGCCGCCCAGATCAGCAGCGGGATGGGAATGGCTGCGATCCAGCCGGCAATGAGGACAGGCTTGCGGCCGAACCGGTCGGCGAGCCCGCCGGCGACAAGGTTGAGCGCGCCCTTCACCAGGCCGAAGGAGAGCACGAAACTCGCGAGAAAGAGAAAGGCACCGGGTGCGACGCCGAACTCGTGCGCGAGGGTCGGCAGGACCGCGCGCTCCATGCCGATGACAAGACCGACGAAGAAGACCTGTAGCGCCTGTAGCGTAAACTGGCCGCGATTGGCCGCGATGCCGCGGATATGATCCGAGGCGTTCGCCACCGTGGTCACGCGGTGAAGCCCGCATTCCAGGCACGCAGTTCGGCTGCGCCCTCGGGGGCGGGCGGGATATTCTCGAGCATGAAGGCGACGAAGCGCTCGGCATCGTCGATGCGGAAGGCGGGGTTGTACCGCCGCTCAAAGCCGATAGTGGACACCGGTTTGCCTGAGAGACCTCGGCCACAGACCGAGCCAGCCAGAGCCCCGGGTAGCACCTCGATATGATCCGGCAGCGCCTTGAGCCGGACGAGGCTGGCGAAGAGGTCGCGCGCGCCGCGCGCGGCGTCGGTGGCAAGCTCGGTCCGGCCGACATCGCCCACCATAAGCGTGTGGCCGCCGAGTACGCTCCACGGCTCATCCGCGCGGGTGCGGTCGGTCACCGTGAGGCAGAGATGCTCCGGCGTGTGACCGGGCGTGTGCAGAACCTCGAGCACGACATTGCCGAGTTCGAGCCGTTCGCCGTCTGCGAGGCGGCGGCACGCATAGCCGACCTTGGCGGATTCGTGGATGGCGTATTCGGCGCCAGCCGCTTCGGCCAATGCGCGGCCGGCGGAGCGATGATCGGCATGCAGGTGCGTATCGATTACCTGGCGGATCGGCGTCGCCGAGGCTGATGCGGCCTGCAAATAAGGCTCGATCGGAAACAGCGGGTCGACAACCACGCCGGCGCCCTTGCCGACACAGCCGAGCAGATAAGAGGCCGCCGTGGGATCGGTGTGCAGGAACTGTCGCAGGATCATGAGTGTTGCTCCCGGCTGAGGTGGCGATCTTGTCGCCAGCGCGCTATCACATTATCATTCGCGATATTGATCGAATGAGTCGAAGATGAAGTCAAGCAGCGGTCCAAAGCAACAGATTTTCAGCCATCTCGCCGAGATCGCAGCTGCACTTGCGCATCCGCACAGGATCGAAATTATCGAACTGATCGCCCAAGGTGAGCGCAGCGTAGAGGATCTTGCCGAACGGATTGGCCTGTCGCTCTCGAACACGTCCCGCCACCTGCAGGTCTTGCGCCGTGCCCGCCTTGCGGCGCCGCGGCGAGAGGGCAAGAACATGTTCTATAGCCTGGTCTCCGAGACCGAGGTGGTGACGTTGCTGGGCAGCCTGGGGCGAGTGGGCGAGCGGAACATCGCGGAAATCGATCAGGTGCTGCAGGCGTATTTCCGGGCGCGGGATTCTCTCGAGCCCGTATCGCGCTTGACCTTGCTTGAACGCCTGCGCGAGGGCAGCGTGACACTCCTCGATGTCCGACCGGCGGATGAATTCGCGCGGGGCCATTTGCCGGGTGCGTTGAACATTCCCCTCGATCAGTTGGATGCGGCGCTGGGCCACTTCACTGAGAACATCCCGGTCGTCGCGTATTGCCGGGGACCGTATTGCGTTCTGTCATATGAAGCCGTGGCGCAGTTACGGGCGCGAGGCGTTCAGGCCAGCCGCCTGGAAGATGGCTATCCTGAGTGGAAGGGAGCGGGTTTGCCTATCGAGACCTGAGCTGCGGGGGCGGACCGGCTATCCGATCTTACGGCGACCGTGAACCGACGCGAACCCGATCACACCGGGGACGTATTTCGAATCAGCTGCTTGGAATGCCGATCGGCGTCCAGACCCTAGGTCGATAACAATAAGTCCATGAGTCTACTGGTCGCTGCCCGAACTTGGTTGTTCAGGCCGCATTTTCCTGAAAACGGCGCACTGGTGGCTGCTGGTGTTGTCGTGCAAGCCAAAGATCATAGTTTGCCTGCATCCCAAGCCATGCCTGCGCCGTGCTCACGCCAGCCTGTTCAAGCCGGATCGCCAAATCAGGGGCGTTCAACACACGCGACAACGCTGCGCGGGACATAGCCAGCCTCTGGGCGGCCTCGGTAACGGAAAGCCCCAGCTCACCGATGACATCCTCTCTTAGCAGTTCGCCAGGATGTGGCGGATTATTCATCATTTTACCTTCTCCTAGTGGTAGTCTTGATAATTCACCAACTCAACGCCAGCCTCAACGAACCGAAATGTCACTCTCCAATTCCCGTTGACCCACACGGACCAGTGCCCGGCAAGGTCACCTTTCAGTGGGTGCAGCTTAAACGCCGGGATGTTCATATCCTGCGGCGTCTGCGCCACATCCAAAAGGCCAAGAATGCGCTTCAACTTGCCAGCCTGTGCGGCTTGAATCCCGCGCATGGAGCCCGTGCGGTAAAAAGCCTCCAGGCCCTTATGTCGGAAACTCAAGATCACAAATCAGTGTAACGCGTAGCGCGTCACTATACAACTTCAATCAATGTGATCACGTCCAAAACCGACCGGTTTCGGACACCTCGCCGAGAGCATGCCCAAAAC
>NZ_NCAS01000064.1:0-6541 GCF_002255515.1 Acidiphilium sp. 20-67-58
CCCTATGACGGCCACACCCTGGCCGGCCAGATCGAGCAGGTCGAGCGGATCACCGGCGTTGCCGTCGCCCGCGCCTATGTCGACCGCGGCTATCGCGGCTACGGCGTCGAAGCCGAGGGCAGAAAGATCTTCATATCCCGCCAGAAACGCGGCATCACCCCCACCATCCGCCGCGAGTTGCGCCGACGCGCCGCCATCGAACCCGTCATCGGCCACATGAAGACCGACGGCCATCTGGGGCGGAACTTCCTGCTCGGCGTCGACGGTGATGCCATCAACGCCATCCTCGCCGGCGTCGGACACAACCTCCGGCTGCTCCGCAGATGGTTGATCAGGCTTCTTTGTGCCCTCCTCGCATGGCTCTCTGCCGCAAACCGCTCACCAAGCCTCGGCTTCGCCCACCGCCAGATCACATAGTTCACAGGCGACTTGGTACGAAGCCCAGCTTGCGCCGATCCGCGGACCAGATATGCACGCCGTCTGCCACACTCGTCCACACCCAGCCGCGCACATCGACCGCAAATCCGTCGGGATAGCCGTGGTCGGTGTGGGAGAAGAAGCGCCGATTGAAGAGCATGCCGCCATCGCCCACATCGAATGCGATGATCTCGTGCTTCGTTCCGGCTTTATGCCCGGGCACCTCGCCGAGCGACAGTGACGTGTCGGATACGTAGATCGTCGCGCCATCGGCGGTGAAGGCGAGGCCATTGGGCTGCTCGAAATCCGCCATCCGGAGGCGGCCCTTTCATTAGGTTCGTTGCTCGACCTTATATCGGCACATTCGATGCCGGTGGGCCGTCCACCCCAACACAAGTGATTCAGACGACGCAAGACCCTGCGGCGCATAACCGAATCGGCCGACTCAGTTTGTTTACGTACGGACACTTAGTAATTTCCGATACTATCATTGTCGGCGCGAATCACCTATTTTGTAAAACTGAACACGCGAGCGATCGCCTTCGAAACGGTGTTTCGGGAGTATCCGCCATGATGACGACGTCGCTTGCGGAAACGACCACATCGTAAGCCAGTTGTCCGGCGATCCAACCGCGCACAATCCCGCCAGTGGATCCACCAGGAATTATACAAAATGCAGCCAAGTCTTCGGATTTGTTCCGGTATGCTAGACGGGCCCACAAAGCACATACGGCGATGGCTAAGCGCCCCTGGGACAACCGATCGACACCGTCGAGTAGACCACGCCCACCGCGATCCGCCTGCCGTGTTGCCCCTGATCTGAATTGCGACGAACCCACGCAGCGGTCGACAATTTTTTTTGGCACTGAAGCTGAAACAATCGGCGCTACATCTGCGTGCCCACTAATACGCTGTCGGCTTAAAACCAGACCGACGAGTAAATTTTTGTTCGTCAGACTAGGTGCATACCACCCGCCGACTATCGCAGATACACTTGTGCGTTCGGGGCGGGCATTACGTCAAACAGTGGTTTCAGGGAACCGTCCAATTACACATCGGGATCCACTCGTCATCTTACGACGGAAAACGGAAAGGATGATTACCATGCAAAAGAGTTTCACGATTGCACTGGCGCTACTCGTCTTGATAGCCGTAGCGCCACTGCTTGACGGCTGCCATACGACTGCCGGTGTCGGTAGGGACATCTCTTCGGGAGGCAATGCGCTCACAAACAGCGCGGTAAAGCACACGCCATGACGGCCCGCACCAAATCAATCCAAAACAAGGCCATAACGCAGATCCTTACCCTGGCAACGATGATCTGTGTGTGTAAAAGATCCGCATAACATATACTACCAAGGCGTCGGCCAAAATCTCGATAACGGCGACCGTGTTGCTCGACGACAAGCGAACGTCGGCGTATAGCAATCACGTCCGCAGCGAGACCCATCGGCCTAGCTGCTACCCATTTCGAAGAATCATGATCCATTGCGTCGATCATTCTGATACTTCCAATCGTCCTCTTGTAGGGTGGCGACTGTTATTACGGTTACTTTTGCGTCTATTATAGCGGTCGTGGCTTTTGAGGTCTAATCGGCCTAACCATCATCGCCTTGGTTTTGATAATGCTATTCGGCGGCATTTATCGCTGGGTCTAATACTGACCGCAGCTAGGTGCCTTTTGGCTTGTGCGAGCACGCTCTGGCAGTGTCCCTGTAGACGTCTCTTTCGAGGGGTGCGCCGTTATTCGTACTTTGCAGTATCAGATCGCAAGGGAGATCATGGGGTAACGGTTGCTGAGATACCAGGCGGGCCGCTGGCTCCTTAATTGGCTATAAAGCCTACAGCCAACGCGGACGCTCCACCCCGTACTGGCAAGATTGCAATGCGTTTCCTGTAGGATAGGAAAATCGACTGGAGGAGCGCCATGGTCTCAAGTTGAAGGAATGAATTCATGTTAGCCAACGAACAAATGATTGCGCCATTTCCGCCAGGCTCAGTGGAAAGAGTCGCCTTGCAATCACAGCAGTATCCGATGCCGAAAGGCTATTATGATCGCAGCCGTAATATGACATGGTTGCAACTTCTCTCGAAGGAATTCGGAAAGGCGGGGATTGATTGGTCAGTAACCCATTCGGATAGAAACGTTACGGTGCGTTTTCGCTCTGATGCCGAGGGCATTCGTTGGACGACGCGCACCTCGTCGGGCGGCTAGCGCGCTCACGGATACACTTAGAGCGTATTTCGATCAGTCCGGTTACCGGTCGGGTTATTATGGAGGACGTGGCTATGGGGGGCATCCTGACCCTGCTCATTGTCATCCTCGTGCTATTCCTGTTTTTTGGTGGAAGTTTTCACGGCCCGATGTCCCATTGATCGGTGTGGTCCGACCCCGTTCGGGTGGATTCCGGACGCCGGATCCGCATCCTGCGAGAGTGCTGGCTACGGCATATTCCGACACGCACTGCCCGCATTCAGCCTGATGCCGGGAAAAATTGGGCTTGCCGGGACGGGTAACCGCCTCGACACCCCGGGCGGGTTGGGTTTTCTCGAGATATAAGGGGAGATGGCCGATTTGATTACGGACCAGAACAGTAAACTGCAGCAAGGCGAACTGCCGACCACACACATCGACGCGCTGACCAACTCGTTTTCGCAGTTCCTGCGCATCGAAGCCACGAGTGGTGCCGTTCTCCTGTTGGCCACCGTCGTTGCATTGACGCTTTCCAACTCACCCTGGTCCGATGGCTTCAGATCTCTTTGGGAGACACCAATCGGCATTCAGATCGGTGCGTTCCAGTTTTTGCGCTCGTTGCGGGATCTGATCAACGACGGTCTGATGACGCTGTTCTTCTTCATCGTTGCGCTCGAGATCAAGCGCGAAGTGGTGCTTGGTGAACTTCGGAACCCGCGCATGGTGGCTTTCTCGGTCGTAGCTGCGGCAGGAGGCATGCTTGTGCCCATGGGCTTGTATCTGGCGCTGCAGCATGGCCAACCTGGGCAGCATGGTTGGGGCGTCGTGATGCCGACCGACACAGCTTTCGTCATCGGCTGCCTGGCGCTCCTTGGTTCGCGTGTGCCTCCGGGCCTACGCGTCTTCCTGCTATCGCTTGCGGTCGTCGACGACCTTGCCGCCATCCTCGTGGTCGCCGTCGGTTACAGTCGATCAATCGACTGGACTGCCCTTGCGCTCGGCGCCGTCGGACTGGTGATAATTCGGGGGATGGCATTACTCGGCGTTCGTAACATCCGCGTCTACTTTCTGGCTGGTGCAATTATCTGGCTCGCCGTCAATGCGTCCGGCATCCACGCGACGATTGTTGGTGTTATCCTCGGGCTCATGACACCGACGGCTGGCTGGGTGAGCGACCAGCGTCTGGGGGAAATCTTGCGAAAGGTGCTCTCCTATCCCCCGGGAGATCATTGGAGTGGCGATACCGAGGATAACCGGGCGCTGCAGGTTGCCGGTATCGCGGTGCGCGAGACGTTGTCGCCCGTCGAGAGGCTCGAGGCCATGCTCCATCCCTGGGTCGCCTTCGGCGTTATGCCGCTTTTCGCGCTTGCAAACGCGGGGGTATCGATCACGATCAAGGGACTTATCAACCCAGTCTCGCTGGCGGTGATGGCGGGCTTCGTCCTCGGCAAGCCGATCGGCGTCACAGCATTCGCATGGCTGGGGGTGCGCACGGGTGTCGCCATTCGGCCGGCGGGGCTCACCTGGGGGGGACTTGTCGGTGGGGCTCTTCTTACCGGTATCGGATTCACCATGGCGCTGTTTATCGCCGGCCAGGCATTTCAAGATGCCACCCTCAACGCAGCGAAACTGGGTATCCTTGCTGCCTCAGTCGTCTCTTCTGTTGCTGGTCTCACGCTGCTGTGCATGTTCCCCAAGCGTGACCAAACGCTCGATGCCGATTTCCACTGAACCGGTCGTCGAGCGCCCGGGTCAGCGTCAGACGTTCAGCGCTGCGTCGGCCGTCAACGCCAAGGGCGGGTTCTGGTACTGCACCTATGAGGGCGGCCTGACCGCCGAACTGTTCGTGCATCTGGTGTGTCAGTTGGTGCGCCATCGCGTGCGCCCGGTGCGTAATCGCTATCTGAATGACGGCCTTGCTTTGGCGAGCGAGCGCTACACGGCGGCTGGCAGAGCGGCCTGAGTTTTCCAGTTCCACGGCATCAGGCTGCCGATTTCGTCGGACTTGGTGCGTCCGGCGACGATGCGTTGGAGTACGTCGGTGAGCCGGGCGAGCGGTTCGACGCCGCTGAGCCTGGCGGACCCGATCAGCGTCGCCATCAGCGCACAGTGCTCTTCGCCGGTGTCCGATGCGACCTCATGATGTCCGGTCCTTCGAAGCACTCCTACGAGTGCTCGCAAGAGCGGCTTCTATCGCCTCAACCGGCTCCACTTTGCTTTTGATCCTTGCCCTGAGAAAAAAAACCCCGGATCACTCCGGGGCCATTCTGGACTGAAATTAACAACAGGGGTTGAAGAAGAAGTTTGGCTGAAACGTATAGCCAGTCGGGAAAACAGGAAATATCAATCGGGTACATATAACCTGCTTTAGTAACCGATTTATTTCGTTTCGTCTCAGGTCTGTGATGCAGCCTCCGCACCAGCCTGCGCACGGTCGAGACGTGATAGTCCTCCCGCCGGCCTCGACACGGGCGATGATCCGCTCGACGCGGTCCCAGCTTGCTGCGCCATCATTGAACTCTTTGAACCGCCGGATTTTCTCTCACCGACAGACAACTTGGAATATACAAGCAAAAACAACAGGATATAGGCGTTATACCAATCTGCCTATCCGATGACTTTTTTGATCCAGTCTCGTTGGGTGATTGAAGCGATTTGTTCTGGCATCTGCATGAACTTGTTCCAGGCGTTTCGGCAGGCGGCAAGGATTTCGTCGTAGCTGTTCCAGACTTGATGGCTGAGGAAGTTGCCGCGCAGAAATTGCCAGATGTTTTCGACCGGGTTGAGCTCTGGCGCATAGGGTGGCAGCGGCAGCATGCTGATATTGTCTGGCACTGGCAAACGTTCGCCGGCTTGATGCCAGCCGGCACCGTCAAGCACCAGCACGGCGTGCGCGCTCGGCGCGACCTGCGTGCTGATTTCCCGAAGATGCTCGGCCATCGCCTCGCTGTTGACCACCGGCATGATGATGGTGGCACCAATACAGCATTCCGGGCAGACGGCACCAAACAGATAGGCGGAATCATGGCGGTTGTCGCGCACAGCCAGTGGTCGGGAACCCCGCTCTGCCCAGACATAGCTCAGGGTTCCCTTCTGACCGACACGGGCCTCATCGGCGAACCACACCTCGATCGGCTTACGGGCCGCCCTGGCCGGGATCGCCGCCGCTACCAGGCCGGCGAAGTCTTTTTAAAAATGTCCTGTGCCGCAGCGTCCTTCTTCGGATGATACGGACGTGGCTGGACCCGCGTGAACTTGAGCCGCCGCAACAGTCGGCTGATCGACGTCTCGTGCAGGGTGACCGCAAACTCGGACTTGATCCGCCGCTGCAGGTCGACACAGCGCCACCGCACCACGCCGTCACGCTCCAGGTCCGGACCCTGCCTGACCCATGCCGCGATCTGTGCCTGCTGCGAAGCCGACAATCGGGGTGGCGGGCCGTTGCGGCGCGGCGCGGCGCTCAGTCCTTCAGGCGTAACGGTGCACCCAGTCGCGCAGCGTCTGCCGGTCCATGGCACAAGCCTCGGCCGCATCGCGCCGAGACCAGCCTTCGAGAACAAGAGCAATCGCCAGCAGCCGCCTCGAAACTTTCGCATCCGTCGCACGAGCCGCCCGCTCGCGCAGCGCCATAGCCGACAAGTCCAAACGCGTTATCGCTACCGTCATCGCAAACCTCCTTCGGGGAAGCTCAGCGAATCATACCCGCCCAAGCCGCAGGGCTGTTCAATGCTTTGGGATAGTAATGAGTGCGAGGAGGTGTTTGAGTCCGGCGAGAGCTGCGCGGTAGCGGTCTTGGCTGAGGGTGCTGGCGCTGGCTTTGCTGTTCATCAGGATGTTGAAGGCGAAGCTGCGCAATCGGGCGATGACGCCAGGGTTGGTTCGGATCCGGGATCGATCCTCGGCGAAGGTGACGTCTCGGACATAGTGGGA